>JAUWNZ010000018.1 GCA_030612385.1 Pseudomonadota bacterium
GAGGCATTGTTGCTCAGTAACATCCTTATCCTCTCAAAAAAATCGATGATGAGGTAGAGGGATAGGAATGATGCAATCACAAGAAGGAATATCTTGATGAATTCTCTCGATATATACCGGTCAAGTATGGTCATGACAGACCCTTAAATCTGAGAGGCCTTTCTCTAACAGCCATGGCAAACAGATAGACCCCAATAGCCCCCAGGATTAAATTTGGCGACCAGACTCCTATTATGGGGGAAAGCTTACCGGTCTCCGCCAGCGCTTCACCGCCAAGCTGCAGCATATAATATGTCAGCACAACCAGCAATCCAACGGTAAATCCCCTTGATTTACCTGTCCTGCTTTCCCTTATGCCGAGAGGAACACCTATGATTCCAAAGATTATACAGGAAAAGGGAATTGAGAGCTTTTTATTGAGCTCAATGGCCAGTTCCCTGATAGCGGTCTCTTTTAGACCTGATTTTTTGATCTTTTCAGCCAGCTCCCGGAAGGTCATCTCCTTTTCTTTCTTTTCCGTTGCTATATTTTTCCCAGAGATAGCCGTTTTCAGATCGAGTTTTATATCATAAGTACTGAAATCCATTTTCTTGTAATTTTTCAGGTCCCTGTCCACAGTGTGCGTGCTGCCGTTTTCGAGTCTCAAGATCACGCTCAGAGATTCCGGATCGGATATTAGATAACCTTTTCGGGCGATGATTGTATTCGGCTCCTTTCCTGTCTGTGTGTCTGAAATAATAATTCCTTCCATAAAATTACCATGAACTGGTATCCTGTCCGCATAGAGAACAAGATCCTTAAAATCATCATTGAACACCTTTTCTTTTATGCTGATACTCGCCCTTTGCTTTGCTATATTAAAGAGAAGATCTCTTGTTGCATAATTGCTGTATGGAACCAGAAAAAATGTTATGGCAGCCGTCATTACAAAGGTGATCACAGAGGCGAAAGCTATAGGGAATAAAAGTTGGTATAGACTTATTCCGGACGCCTTAAGGATGGTTATCTCACTATCATCCGAAAGTCTTCCAAGACCGACAAGTATGGATATCAGAAATGCTATGGGTATGGTAAAGACCAGGAACGAGGGCATTAAAAAAAGAATGATTTTCGATATGTCGGTAATACTTACCCCTTTGTTCACCATGAGGTCCATTAACTGGAGGATTCTTCCTATCAGAAGAATAAAAGTAAACACAAAAAGGGTCATGAAAAACGGGAATGATATTTCCCTTAAGATATATCGATTTATAATTTTGAACATTTACGGCTGATCCGTTAAAAGGGATTGCTCTTAAGCTCAACTTTTTCTCTGCGCTCTCTGCGGAGAACGCTTACGCAAAATGATCATATCCAACTTTCCCCCCCGGCGCAAGTGGGGTTCCGTCGGGGCCGAGAACCGTGTGGGAATCAGAGGCAATAAATTCACCGATCAGCGTCAGGGGCAATTCCGCAAAGGGCCATTCTTTTCGCAACTGTCTTGCTTTCTCACGTGGCGCCGCTATGAGAAGTTCATAGTCTTCCCCATCGGTCAGCGCCTCTTCGAGTGATGTCTCCGGCGTTCGGAGCGGTATCGCGGCAGTATTCAGCTTCAGACCGACCCCCGATGCGCGACACAGCCGGCCGGCATCTATGAGGAGACCATCGCTTGCGTCGATCATTGCCGACGCGAAACCGTGCTCAACCAGCCACCGGCCCTCACGGCAACGCGGCTTGAACGAAAGATGCCATCCCGTCACAAGCGAGCGCCCAAAGGAGCCGGTTACAAAGAGGCAATCACCCGGTTGCGCCCCGGAGCGGCGGCAGACCTGCGCCTCAGATACTTCTCCAAGGATGGTCAGACTTGCAACGGCGTCGGTCGGCGTTGCTGCCAGATCGCCTCCGATCATCATTACCCCAAATTCCCGGCTTAACCGGAGTATCCCGTCAAAAAAACGTTCGAGCCATGATTCATCGTGAGCCGGACTCAGCCCGCAGGCAACCAGGAAGTATCTGGGATATCCCCCCATAGCCGCAATATCGCTGAGGTTACGCGCGAGAAGCTTCCGGCCCACCTGCTCGGGAGATGGTTTGTAATGTCCCTCAAGATGATAGTGTTTCCCGCCGATAATCTGGTCCACGGCGACAAGCAGGATACGACCACCCTCGATGCGCAGACCCGCGCAATCATCTCCGGGAGGGATAACAATATCCGGCGGTGACACAGGGAGCCGCGCAATAAGTTTCTCAAGAAAAGCATCCTCGGACATATTTTCCTTTTTAATATGTAACCGCTCAGGTTGCCACTAAGGCATAAAGACACAAAGATGACAAATGGCTTGAAACTTGAAATTGGACGGTATTATTATCGTAGGGGCAGGCCCCCGTGCCTGCCCTCATGATTTGGTGCAACCACCCAACACAGGGCAACCACGGGGGGTTGCCTCTACGTTATCGTTGAAAATTGGAAATTTGGGAGACCTGTCTGCATGCGCCTGCCTGTGCCGGCACGGCAGATAGGGGCACGCACAGGCAGAGATGAAACGATTTTACGAGTTGACAGACCTCGGCGAACCGCTCAGTCGAGCCGCACAAAAGCATGAAGGCCAAATTTCCAATTTCCAGTTTCTAATTTCTAATTTCCAACAATTTTTTGCTCCCCTTGACGATGCCCAGAAGAGCGCCGCCGACAAGAACGATCGAGGCTCCGGATGGAAACTCAATAAAATAGGATACAAAAAGTCCCGCCAGACAGATCAGTATTCCCAACAGGATCGAAATAACCATGATTTGCTTGAAATTGGCGGATAATTCACTTGCAATTGCGACAGGGATGGTGAGCAGCGCAATCACAAGGATTATACCCACAACCTGGATCAGGGTAACAATGGACAGGGCGGTCAAGAGCAGAAGCCCGATATTTAAAGCCCTCACCGGCAGCTTTCTTGCCTTTGCATACTCTTCGTCCAGGGCAATAGCAACAAATCCTTTGAAGAATATCAAGACTGACAAAGTCACGATCATCACTAAAATAAAAGAGACAAAGATGTCAGAACGTGGAACCGTCAATATATTGCCGAATAGAAATGTCATCAGGTCGGGAGCGTATCCCGGTGTTATATGGATAAAGACTATCCCGATCGCCACTCCGGTTGCCCACAGGACACCGATAAAGAGGTCGTTCTTATCTGTTCTGTCTTCCTTCAGGAATCCAAGAAGCGCCGCCGCAAGAAGGACAAAAACCGTTGCGCCGTAGAGAGGATTTATGCCTAACCAGTAAGCAATTCCCAGCCCGCCGAAGGCCGTGTGACTCAGACCTCCACTGATAAAAACCATTTTTTTTGAAACGATAAATGGTCCTATGAGACCGCAGACAATACTTGCCATAATACCCGCAAGTATCGCATTTTGCATAAACTCATAAGACAGGATGTTCAACATATCTACTACCCACACGGACAAACCGGAACCAAGAAATGGTTCAGGGTTCAAAGGTTTCGGGGTTCACGGCTTGAAATTGGAAATTAGAAATTCGGGAGAAAAGCATGAAGGCCAAATTTCCAATTTCTATTTTCTAGGCTTCAACGTTCAATGAACGCTTACCGTGGATCAAGACCAACCTTTCAAAAATGTAATCCCCTATTTATTGAGATGATACGGACTAATGCCTTTTCAATATAGTATGAGGGATACCATGACCTAATAGCTCTACAGGACAACCATAGACCTGTTCCAACGCATGTGAGTCCAACTCTCCTCTATCGTGAAAGAAGATATTTTTGTTAATGCAGGCGATATGCTTATAAGTCTGTGCGAAAGGAGTCGGATCGTGCGTCACCACGACAATGGCCATCTTTTTATTAAGCTCGTCCAGAAAATCCCTCAGGTTGGTTTGAGATGTGATATCAATCGAAGCTGTGGGCTCATCCAAAAACAAAACCGCAGGATCTGATACCAGGGCGCGGGCTATCAAAACCCTCTGGAGTTGGCCGCCGGACAGATCGTTGATGTTCTCGTTGCGTTTGTCGTATAGATTGAGCTTTTTAAGAATTACTTCAGTCTCTTCAATATCTTCCTTTTTGTATTTTCGCAGGAAATTTCCTGAACTTATGCGACCTGTCAAGACCATATCAAGCGAAGTTATAGGGAAATTCTTGTTGAAAGTGGAATATTGCGGAACGTATCCAAGCCTTTCGGAGATATCTTTACGGAAAGTAATGGTCCCATCCCATGGCTCCAGGATTCCCAATATCAATCTCAGGAGAGTCGTTTTTCCGCCTCCGTTGGGACCGATGACCAGGATGTAATCTTCTTCAAATATATCCAGGTCAACATTTTTCAAGACAGGGGTATTATCGTATCCAAAGGATATATTTCTTATCTCAATGAGTTTTTCCATCTTATCTCTTCAACACATTGCTCAGGGTTTCGGCAATATCTTTCATATTTTTCAGCCAATCCTTCTCCAATGGATCTATCTCCATAACCTTTCCGCCGATCTCGGCGGCTATGATCTTCGCGCTTCTTACATCAAATCCCTTTTGAACAAAGATAATCTTGATCCCCTTTTCTCTGGCCGTATCCACAATCTTTTTAATACGGGATGCGCTTGGCGCCTTCCCTCCAACCTCCACAGGCGCCTGCTTCAACCCGTATTGGTCCGCAAAATAGCCCCACGCAGGATGAAAGACCATAAAAGAGCAACCCTTCTTGCCGGCAAGAAGGGTCCTTATATCACCATCCAGCTCGTCGATATCTCTTAAAAAGGATTCGAGATTTTTCCTGTAATAACCTTTGCCCGAAGGATCTATCTCCGACAGGGCATGATAAATATTTCCGGCGGCTATTCTGACTGTACAGGGCGCAACCCATACATGCGGATCACTGTTGCGGTATTCGACCCCATCCGACATGTTTACCACGATCATCTTCCTATTCTTTTTTAGGATAGAGTTGAAATGCTTTTTTTCAAAGGGAAATGTCGGCGCCCCTACCTTTACATAGATTTTTGAATCGGCTAACATGATCAACTGCTGGGGCGTTGGTTCATAAATTGCTGGGCTTGCGCCTCTCGGTATCATGACCTGGACTTTGACCCTGTCTCCCCCGACTCTTTCGACAAAATAGGCCTGCGGCAAGACGCTGACGGAGACCTTTGTCCTGTCGGAAGCGGCGGCAATGCCCGGAATACTCGCTAAGAAACCAGACGCAAACAATCCCGCGATCAGTAGATATGCAATCTTTCTCATCTGAAGATTCATCCTCTAAATGTCGAGTGGTCAAGTGGGAAAATGGTCGAGTGGTTACCTACTTAGTGCCTGAACGAAAACCCTGAAACCCAAAACTCAAAACCGTGCCTGAACGAGGTTTTCGTTCAGGCACTAACTACCACTACCTCAACTTATTTGCAAATACGATTCTTGATATGAATGTATCAGTTCAACAAACAGGGGATTACATTTTTGAAATGTTGATCTCGATTCACGATAAGCGTTTACTGAACGTTGAAATTAGAAATTGGAAATTGGAAATTTAGCCTTCATATTTTTGTACTGTCAACTCGTAAACCCGCTTCATCCCCGCTCGTGCCGGTATGGCAGACAGAACTCCCAAATTTCTCTGCGGTGAACGGATACCGAGTTTTTTTATTTTTCCTCTTGACATTATCGATCCTGGTGTTATTTTAGACTTTAGAACTGAAATAGTCTAAAAGTATAATTATTGAAAAGGAGCAATAAAGTATATGAAACAAGAAAAGGTGGAATCGATACTTGATACGGCAAGGAACCTGTTTGCAAAATACGGCATTCGAAAGACAAGTCTGCAGGATGTAGCCGGGATGGCGAGAGTGGCCAAGGCTACCATCTATAACTATTTCGGCAGCAAAGATCAGGTTTATCTCGAGGTGCTTAACCGGGAAGCCAATACGATTCTTGAGAAGATATCTGCCGCTGTTGGACTGGCGGCGTCTCCCGTAGATAAACTCAAAGCATTTTTTGACGCAAAGTTTCATCTTATGAAGGAAGCCGTCAACATCTTGAACCTTGGACGTGAAGGAACAGATAAATTGCCGCCAAAAACCGGCGAGATTCGCAATCGCCTTTTTTCGAGAGAGGTGAGCATTCTTCATTCGATTCTTGAGAAGGGTGTTAAAGAGGGTATCTTTCATAATACAAATATAGTCCAGACTGCCCGTGGCATTGGATATGCCCTCAGGGGTTTTGAGGTGACCTGGCTTCGGGAAAAAAATGACAGTGAAATCAGGGAGCATCTGAACGGGACGTTTAATATCCTCTGTAAAGGTATGCTTATTAGAAAGGAGGTGTCCTGAAATTGTCGGAATATCTGTTTCTCTTTGCCTTTTTTTCGATTATCGGCTGGATCCTTGAGGTTGGGTTTCGTTCCTTTCATGCAAAAACCTTTATCAATCCAGGCTTTTTAAGAGGTCCCTATCTTCCGATATATGGAACAGGCGCTTTTTTTCTTACTGTCTGCGCAACACACCTTGCGGGAAGCAGTTTACTTGTAAAAGGTCTAATTTATCTTCTCGTAACAACGGGGCTTGAATTTACAACGGGATTTATCTTTGAAAGGTATCTCAATATTCAGCTCTGGGACTACTCGGATCAGCGATTCAGGATTAAAAATCATGTCTGTCTGAAATTTTCCGTTTACTGGCTGATCCTGGCATTTGCCTTCGAATATCTTGTGCTGCCCCTGTATCTATCGTTCTTTAATCTATTAAGCCCTGTTGCTGTGGGTATTTTTGCTATTGTCGTATCCGGAATCATGTTTGCCGACTGGATGGTCAGAATTACCGGCGCCATTATGGAGGAAAAGAGGAAAAGAAATCCAACGCCGGATAATTATCGGTCCGAGTTTATGGATATTGCCGGACCGCTGATCGATCATCCTGATGTTCAAAAGCTGGCGGAATTCAGACACCATCTTGACAAGAGCCGCTTTGATCACAGCATGGAAGTGGCATGGCACAGTTTCCTGCTGTCCAAAAGATTTTCTTTAGATTGTGCCACAACGGTCAGAGGGGCATTGCTCCATGATCTCTTTTTTTACGACTGGCTACGTGAGGGGCCAAGACTGCATGGCTTCCGGCATCCAAAAATATCTTTAAGAAATGCCCGCGAAGTGACAACCCTCTCAAAAAGAGAAAAAGATATTATCAAAAAACATATGTGGCCTCTCACGATTATACCTCCCCGGTATCCGGAATCCTGGGTTGTGTGCTTTGTGGACACATACTGTACTGTAAAGGACTATGTAGCAGGAGAAAGGAAAAATCTGAAACTAAGGACAAACTAAGCGTTCACCGCAGAGCTCGCAGAGAGCGCAGAGAAACTATTCTTGTAAGCCAAGAGCTAAAGTCTTTTCGCTTGCTGCTTTGATAACCGCTTCTGTAATCCTAAGCTAACTGTTTTATCATCTCTGCGGTCTCTGTGGTCTCTGCGGTGAACAGTTACGGACAACCTAATGATTAATAAAAGCGAATATCCTGCCGGTATCGATATCGGCTCGACAACGGTGAAAGTGGTAATCTGTGATGATTTTGGAGAACCTGTCTTCTCCCGCTATCGACGCCATAACGCCATGACCCTGAATACTGTCGTCTCCATTCTGAAAGAGGCGCGTGACGAGATGGGTGACATTCGGTTAGATCTGGCTGTCACCGGTTCGGCGGGCATGGGGATTGCGGAGACTTTCGGTCTTCCATTTGTCCAGGAGGTGGTTGCCTCGGCAAAATTGATAAGAACCTTCTATCCTGAGGTCGGAACCCTTATCGAAATCGGCGGTGAAGACTCAAAAATCGTATTTTTTGATGACCATTTCCGTCCTGATATCAGGATGAACGGCAGTTGCGCCGGAGGCACGGGGGCATTCATAGACCAGATGGCCGCGCTATTGGATGTATCCCTTGCAGATCTTGACGGATTGGCCGGAGAAAGCGCCTCAATACACCCGATTGCCTCTCGATGCGGCGTATTCGCCAAGACGGACATACAGGCCCTTTTGAGCAATAAGGTTTCCAGGGAAGACATTGCGGCGTCTGTCTTTCATGCTATGGCGCTTCAGGTAATTACCACACTTGCCCGCGGCTGCGAGATCAAAAAGAAAGTCCTGTTTGCCGGCGGCCCCCTTAAATTTTTTCCACAATTGCAGGAGGCTTTTATCGATGTCCTTGACCTGAACAGGGAAAACGACCTTGTTGTTACAGAACATCCCGAATTCATTCCCGCTATGGGTGTGGCCCTTAACCACTCCCCGAGCGGGGTTAAAGACAGTGACAGTCAGGGCTTCAAAATTGATATCCCAAAACTAATTCGATTAATGAAAACAAAGAAAATGGCCGCCCGGCAAGATATCGGAAACAGGCTTCCCCCCTTATTTCGAGATTCGGCAGAGTTCGAGGCATGGGAGAAGAGGCATGCGCAACACATAATTAAAAAGGCAGATATCTCTGAAATTGATGGAAAATTGTGTTTTTTGGGTGTTGATTCCGGTTCCACCACAACAAAGATCGTCCTTATCGATGACGAGGGGGGTGTAGCGCTGACATATTATGCGCCCAACAACGGTGATTCCATCCAGGCGGTAAGAGAGGGGTTGAATAAGTTTCAGGAAGAGTGGAAACAGGCAGGGATTATCCCCAGTATTGTCAGAACAGCAGTTACAGGCTACGGAGAAGACCTGATCAGGGCCGCTTTTGATATCGATGAGGGTATTGTGGAGACAATGGCACACTACCGGGCGGCAAGGTCGTTTGACGGTGATGTCTCTTTTATCCTCGATATCGGCGGGCAGGATATGAAGGCCATTTACATCGACGACGGCATCGTATCAGACATCCAGGTCAACGAGGCCTGCTCATCGGGGTGCGGTTCGTTTATTGAGACATTTGCCCATTCCCTCGGCTACAGCGTTTCTGAATTCAGCAGACTCGCATGTCGGAAGAGTGAACCCTTCGATCTCGGAACCAGGTGCACGGTCTTTATGAATTCAAGGGTCAAACAGGCGCTGCGTGAAGGCGCTACAGTTTCGGATATCTCGGCCGGGCTTGCCTATTCGGTGATAAAGAATTCTCTCTACAAGGTTCTCAAATTGAAAGACCCAGGCACGCTTGGGAAAAAAATTGTTGTCCAGGGCGGCACATTCCGCAACCCTGCAGTTCTGCGCGCCTTTGAAATTCTGATCGGAAGAGAGGTGATACGTCCTGATATCTCCGAATCGATGGGCGCTTATGGGGCAGCTCTCACCGCTCTTCAGAATTACCGAACGGATTTATATGAAAATCTCACCATCCCCTCTTTATCAAAAGGGGGATTCCTTTCATCCGGTCAGGGAGATGTTCTTTGCAGGAAGACCTTTCATTGCAAGGGATGTGAAAACAGATGCAGCATAACGAAGCTGACCTTTGAAAACGGCAGGGATTATTTTACCGGTAATCGATGCGAACATTATTTTACAAATGGATCCGGGTCTTCCGAACAGGGCGAGAATCTGGTGGCCGAAAAGCTCCGGCTTCTCTTCGACCGCAAAATGGAACCTGACAGGCTGCCTGTCTTGACCTTCGGTATCCCTCGCGCCCTGAACATGTATGAGAATTTCCCCTTCTGGGCTGCCTTCCTGATCGAGTGTGGCTTTAAGGTAGTTCTATCCGACACCTCCAGCGTTGAATTGTTGGAAAAGGGAACCGGAACGGTTATGTCGGACAATATCTGCTTCCCGGCAAAACTTGCCCACGGTCACATAATCGATTTGACAGAAAAGGGGGTTGACCGGATATTTTATCCTACGGTGGTTTACGAAGACAAAGAGTATCCTGATGCTCTGAACAGCTTTAACTGTCCTATTGTCACCGGATATCCTGATGTGCTTAAAAGTTCCATCGACCCGGAGGGGAAATATGGGATACCGATGGACAGTCCCGTCATCAGTTTCAAAGACATCGCTCTTCTCAAAAGGCAGCTTTATCTCTTCGCAAGACAGTTCGGAGTCGGTAAAAAACTCGCCTGCAGGGCAGTGGACAAAGGTCTTGCAGCTCATAGAAAATATAAAAAGGAACTGAAAAATATAGCGGCCGATACTATTAGTAACGCAGGGGGAAATAATCGTCCTGTTGTTGTTCTTGCTGGACGGCCTTACCATATCGACCCGCTGATTAACCACGGTATTCCTGAATTGTTAGCGGGGCTTGGTGTCGATGTCATTTCAGAAGACGCTGTCCCACTCACCGGAGAGCATACTTTAAAGGACAGCAATATCCTCACACAGTGGTCATATACAAACAGACTCCTTGCTGTTGCAAAGTATGTGGCTGCCTCTGAAAATATAGAGATGGTTCATATTACATCCTTCGGCTGCGGTCCGGATGCGGTATCTGCCGACGAAGTAAGAGAAACCATAAAAAACGCCGGCAAGATTTACACCCTCATTAAGATCGATGAAATAGTCAATCTCGGGGCGGTAAAAATCAGGCTTCGCTCCATGCTGGAAGCTATAAGAGAGGCAAAGAGCAATGGGCAAAAGACAAAAGAAATAAATCCCTGTGGCCTGTCGCCGCAACGAAGCATGAAAGAAACAAATCGTGTGTTTATGCCGGAAGACAGGGAAAGAACAATAATTGTGCCATGGTTTTCTCACTTTTATTCCCCACCGATACCTTCTGCCTTCAGGCCGCTCGGTTACAGGGCTGAGGTTCTTCCCCCTCCGGATGGATCCTCCGTAGATGTTGGTCTCAAATATGTCAACAATGATATGTGCTATCCTGCCATTATTGTCATAGGAGATATTATCAAGGCATTGCAGTCCGGCAGGTATGATCCGAAACGGACCGCCGTCATGCTCACTCAGACAGGGGGCCAGTGCAGGGCATCCAACTATCTTTCTCTCACGAAAAAGGCGCTCTTGAGCGCAGGGTTCGGCGCTGTGCCCGTGCTGTCCCTTTCAACGGGAGATACCAACCCACAGCCGGGATTTGCCATAGACAAAAAAGGGCTGATTAAACGGCTGGGCATGGGGCTTATTTTTACCGATGCCCTGGCCAGGATGTACCTTGCCACAGCGGCGCGTGAGATAAATGGGGGAGATGCGGAAACAATACGGAAGAAATACCTCTCAAAGATGGAAAAGTGGGTGGAGGAAGCGAATTTCAGGGGTCTGCTGATCCTGCTCAAAGAAGCCGTCTCTGAATTTAATACGGTCGATGTCAAAAACGAACCTGTCCCAACAATCGGGGTATTGGGTGAAATCTTTGTCAAGTATAACTCCTTTTCAAATAATGAGATTACGGAATGGCTCATTGGACAGGGGGTCGAGGTAGTCTTGCCGTCACTCTCAGGGTTTTTCATGCAGAGATTTGTCAATGAAGAATTCAATCAGAGCGCATATCTGAAACGTTCTTTGACAGACAGATTGCTTACACTAACGCTTGACAGGTATACACGATATTACCTGTCCCGGGCGGAAGGGGTTATGCAAAATTTCCGGTATTATCGAAAACCCCATGACCTGAAGGAACTGGCAAAGGCGGCAGAGATGGCCTGCAGCCTTGCCAATCAGGCCGGCGAGGGCTGGCTGCTGACTGCGGAGATGATCGCAATGCTGAAAGATGGAACAGGCAATATCGTATGCCTTCAGCCATTCGGCTGCCTCGCCAACCAGATTACCGGCAATGGGCTGGAAAGGAGGGTGAAATCTCTGTATCCCCATTTCAATCTCCTCTCTCTCGATCTGGATGCCGGCACAAGTGAGGTAAATATCCTTAACCGGCTCCATTTCATGGTATTGGCAGCA
>JAUWNZ010000120.1 GCA_030612385.1 Pseudomonadota bacterium
AGGCCTTGTAAAGATTGACATGTTCGGGATTGATCATGATGCAGAAATCGTTTGCACCGGTATATATAGAATACCAGAAGACAGCCCGGAAAAGATAGATAAAGATGTTGTTGCAGTCGATCTGATTCGAAGTCGCAAGGGTACCAAGTTCCACAAGCCTTCGGCCATTATTTCTGAGGGCATTCAGTTCATCATGGTAGATGGCGTCCATGGGAAGACCAAAGAGCCTGCTGTCGAATATGTGTGTCAGCGTAGCTATAACAGTAAGGTGAGACTTAAATACAAAAACGGAAGTTTCAGGCAGAATATTATGGAGGCCGAGCCATAAACCAGATGGGTCAGGTTCCCCTAAAAAACCCGCTCTTTCATACTCTCGGTAACCCAGGGAAAATGCCTGTTCCAGCTCATCTCGTGTCTCAACAATCTTAATACTGGGCCTATCGATCTTGTCAAGATTGACTCTCAATAATGACAGACGCCTGATTCGAATAGTGCGTCTTCTATCGGCCTTCCAATCCTTATCTCTCATTTCATTCCTTCAATCTTTTCGGGACACCGAGCGACATAATCACATGCTCTATCTTGATTTACCTTTACACCCAAAAAACAATCCATGTCAATTATTAATGATCCTTCCCCTGAATACCTCGTGATTTATCCACCCCAACCCCTTATCGCCCTTTAAAAAACCTGGTGTACGAAAAAACCTACACATAAAAATGTAGAATTTACAGGCAGTTACTTTTATAAGGCCGGTTTCTCTCTTCCCCTTCTGTAGGAAAATCCCTGCAAAAAATCTCCCCAATATTATTCGGCCATTTCAAAAATTCCTTGAAATCAACGTGTTAATTAGATTAATATCATTTGGCACATTCTTTGCTATTCTTTACAGGAATGCGCCAAAAGGCTGGTGTGAAAAAAGTACGGAGATATTAAGATGTCAGTTGCCTTCAGTTTTCACAAGGTGGATCCACTAAATAATGTTCTAATGGAAAAAGTATATCAGGTCAGGTATCAGGTCTACTGCCTCGAATCCGGTTTTGAGAACCCTGAAGACCACCCTGATGGAATGGAGAAGGATGAATATGATCCCCGCTCCATCCATTTTCTCGCCATGGATGGCGACAGGCCTGTCGGTACGGTAAGGCTTATCAGGAATTCTGATCTAAATTTTCCCTTAGAGGAGCATTGCAGGATAAATATAAAAGGTGACGACGTCCCCCGGGACAAGCTGGTAGAGATTAGTCGCCTGGCCGTGAGCCTTCAGTATCAGGAAAAAGCGGAAAAGAAGTGGCAGAATCGACACAGTTGTCCGGATATTGCCCTCGGTTTATACCGGATGATATATCATGAAAGCAAGAGAATGGGCATCCGCTACTGGTACGCGGCCATGGAGAAAGGACTGGCGCGACTTCTCACCAAATTTCATGCATTTGACCCGATCGGAGATCAGGTGGACTATCATGGCCAGAGAATCCCTTTTCTGGGAAGCATGGAGAAATTCGAGCGGGCGATGATTGCCGCCAACGGGTCAGGGATATATGATTTCTTTGTAGAAGGATTGGAGAAAGAGTATATTCCAAATCTCTGCTAATTTCCGGAAGTTTTCTTGCGTGTGGTAATCGGGGAAAGGGGTCTGACCCCACAATTCACCCTCACCTCAACCATCTCCCTTCGAGGGAGAGGTAGCAAATTCGACTTTTTACAACTGCATCAAGATTAAGCCTTAACTATACCTTTCACAAAGCTTTCCGGCAACCCATATCCTGATATTTGCCGCTGGGGAACCGCCGGTCCAGCCACTCACAAACCTGTCGTGACAATGCAAGACGGGATATTGTCGAATTCTTATTGACTGTCATCCGAATTCAGCTTATCATCTCCAGGTTCCCTTAGCAGCATATTAGATCTACGGTGTCGTGTGTCTTAATATCAGGCTTAACCGGAGGAAGTTGCATTTTTGAAAACAGGGAAACTTGTTCAGTGGAGGAAAAAGAAAGGTGACTTTTAAAGATAAGGATTCGGAATTTCTAAAGGAGTTCCAGCAACGATTTGAAAAGAAGATAAAAGAGAATGAAATATCTGTTCTGGAACACTGGAAAGAGCGGCTCAACAAATTGATCTCCATGAGGCCTGATGGCATCGCCTCTCTCCAGATTGAAATAAAAAAACTTTCAGATATGATGGAGAACAGGATCAAGATACTAAAAAGGGGTCGATGATGAAAGATGTCGTAAACTTTCTATTTGAAGTGGGCATGCTGAGAAAAACACCGAGGACAGGTTTTCAGTTTCTCGGTTCCGGTAATGAGTCGGTGGCGGATCATACTTTGAAGACAATATTCACAGGATACACATTATGCAAGTTAGAGGACGGAGTTGACGAGTTGAGGGTCCTCAAGATGTGTCTTGTCCACGATCTGCCGGAAGCAAGAACCGGTGATATGAACTATGTTTACAAAAAGTATGTAACGGTAGATGAGGAAAAAGCGGTCAGCGATCTTACAGAAACACTGTCCTTTGGAGATGAAATAAAGTCCGTTATAGAAGAATTTAACGGGAAAAAAACGAGGGAGTCTCTCATTGCTCATGATGCTGATCAACTCTCTTTGATCTTTCAGCTTAAGGAGCATGAAGATCTTGGAAACAAATACAGCAAAGAATGGATAGCCTTTGCCGTAAGAAGGCTCCATACCGACACGGCAAAGAAAATGGCGGATACCATAGCCAGAACCGATTCATCCGGATGGTGGTTCAAGGATAAAAGCGACTGGTGGGTATATGGAAATAATAAGTAGAGGTGTGACCATGAAAAAAACAAACCTGGTAATTGTAATGGCTGTTTTATTCACTCTTTGTGGGATGGCAGGGTGTGCCGGAAGAGCCATAAAGGAAAAACAGGCAACTGCGCGTCTTGATATCGGGACTGAGTATCTCAGATCAAGCCGGTACACTCTTGCATTGAACGAACTCCTCAAAGCAAAGGAACTCGATCCAGGGAATCCCGAGATTCGGTATTATCTTGGAATGTCTTACGACAAAAAGGGGATCGTAAAAAAAGCAATAGCAGAGTTTGAAAAAGCGGTGAAACTGAATCATGATTATTCGGAGGCCCACAATTATCTTGGCGTTATTTATCTGAGGATGGGACATTGGGACAAGGCAATAGAAGAATTCAATAAGGCTCTTTCAAATATCTATTATCCGACCCCGGCGATAGCACTTTACAATCTGGGACGCGCCTATCATAGAAAAGGAGACTATCGGTCAGCGTTAAACAAATATGCTGAAGCTAAAATAAGGGAACCGAACACGGTATACCTTCCCCTGATAGAGATGTATACTGGGATTATACACTTCAACTGGGGTGAGATCGATAAGGCCGCAAAGCATTTCGAAAGATCTATCCTTCTCTTTCCCCCACATGTTGAACCACACTTCTGGCTGGGGAAATGTTATGTCAAACAGAAAAACATGCAAGGAGCAATGGAAGAGTTCAACACTGTAATCGAGATGGCTCCGCTGTCAGAGTTTGGGGAAAAGGCAAGAAAAAGCCTTGAAAGAATTGAAGATGACATGTAGTTTGCGCATTGAAAAAACACCGCAGAGAGCACAGAGAAACTATTAAGGAAGTTCAACGGTTCAAAGGTTAAAAGCTGTCAATCCTGAACCTGGAACCCATAGATGACCGCTTCTGTAGTCCTGTTTAATTGTTTTGTCATCTCTGCGGTGAGCAGTTATGAATAAAAGAGGAGACTGATAGTTTATGGCTACGAAGAAAAAAGAAAGAGCTGCCGCAATAAGATCAAAAAAGAAGAAAAAGAATATCAAGCTAATTCTCCTGTCAATTATCATTATTGTCATAGTAGGCTTCCTCTTTTTATTTTTTGTCACTCTCTTCGATTTCATATATCCGCCGATCGCCCAAAAAGGGAGTTCGCATGAGAAAAGGGGGAAACAGGAGGTGGCGCTCTATTTTTCCGATTTAAATGAGCGATTTTTGGTTCCTGAGAAGAGATATATTCCAAAAGGGGGAAACTTGAACGATCAGGCCGAAGAGGTGGTAAGAGCCCTTATAGCGGGATCCAAAACCGGTCTGGTGAATACATTTCCCGAAGGCACGAAGCTTCAAGACGTTAGAGTAGAAAAAGATGGAACCGCCCGCGTCAGCTTCGGAAAGAATCTTGTGGAACTTCATCCAGGCGGGAGCACCGGTGAGATAGCAACGATATATTCCCTGACCAACACTCTGATATCCAATATTCCCAATGTCAAAAGGGTAAAAATACTTATAGAAGGAAAGAAACTAACGACGATAAAGGGACATATCGACACAACAGGTTCCTTTACCTTTGACAGGGAATTAATAGCAGCTTCAAAGAATAGATAAAAAATGTCCTCAACAAAGCTTTCAAGAATAAGAAATATCGGCATAGTCGCCCATATAGATGCGGGGAAGACCACCGTTACGGAGAGGATTCTATTTTACACCGGCAAGTCCCACAGGATGGGCGAGGTACATGACGGTAAAGCTGTTATGGACTGGATGCCCCAGGAACAGGAAAGAGGAATAACCATCACATCAGCAGCTACGACCTGCCTGTGGAAAAATCACGTAATACATATCATTGACACACCTGGTCATGTTGACTTTACTGTAGAGGTTGAGCGCTGTCTGCGGGTGCTGGATGGG
>JAUWNZ010000168.1 GCA_030612385.1 Pseudomonadota bacterium
GTTTGGTTGTATAAAAGGGCATAAAGAGATTTTTCTGACAGTCGTCTGACATACCACAGCCGTTGTCCATCACATCTATACATATCATGTCATCTCTTTTGAACGTGCTGATAACTATTTCAGGACTATCCTTGTCGTTCATGGCATCGGAGGCATTGGCAATCAGGTTTAGCATGATCTGCTGGAGTGCTCTCGGGTCAGCGCTGGTCCACTTCGCTACCGGCGATAAGGTGGTCTTTATCTCTATGCCAATTTTTTCTAAATCCTCCGCCACCAGGAAGAGAAATCGATCCATGAAATCCGGCAGGTCCACGTTCCGGATAATCGGATTTTCAAACATGCTGAAACTCTTCAGGGAATTCAGGAGATACTCCACTCTCGATATTTCATTTAGAGCACGGTCTACATATTTCCGGATAGTATCCCCGGAGTATGAACTCAGGTTTCTCTTCAGCACGCTCAGCGTCATTTTAATTGAATTGGTGGGATTCCCCAGCTCATGCCTGATACTGGAAAAGATGTACTTGATATTCTCCATAGTGTTGACCTCTTCCGCTATGGATTCAAGCCTTGCTTTCTCGGTAATATCACGTATAAGTATCCAGATGTATTCGTAGGATGTCATGTAGGCAGTATAACCCAGAAGTCTATCCTTGAGATGGATAATCTGGGGCTTGCCGAATTCCTTCGAAAAAAGACCTTCATCAAAGCCCGGCAGGAGTAGGGTGGTGAGGGTATTGTAATTTCCTATAGGGGTGGTGAGGGTATTGTAATTTCCTATAGGGAATGTAGTCTTAAAGATATTTATTGCAAACTCGTTCTGAAACACCAGCTTTTTGTTCGCTGTATCAAGGACGATTATACCGAGATCGATGTTTCCCATGATATCGGCGTATACACATCGGCCGGAACATTCAGTCTTGTTTATAGGGCATATCCTGCCGCTTGCTTTATATATGTGATCTGTCATATCGTTATAGAAAACAGGCCTGATTTATTAATTGTCAATAGCATTTAAAAAAAAGTTGCGCAATCCTTTCTGTGTAACTACTCAGGTTGTTTAGGCTAAAGGCTTTTAGGTTTGTGGTTCATAGTTGGTTGCCATGCCTAATATCTTCAAAACTTTCAATCTACAACCTTCAGTCTAAATACACCCCAAGGGCATCTCCTGCGGCCCCCTGCGGCCTACCTTTACCCGATATCACTGTAACCGTTCATCGCAGAGAGTGCAGGGTGTCCCTTTCGGGTAGTGTCCTGTCAACGATACTCTGTCATTTCGAAGGAGTTTTCACGACTGAGAAATCTTGGATTTCTCCCTTCGGTCGAAATGACATTTCTTGATTGACACGACAGTAGAGATAATAAAACAGTTAGCTTAGGATTACAGAAACGGTCATCTATGGGTTCCAGGTTCACGGTTGACAGCTTTTAACCTTTCAACCTCCTTAAAGCAGCAATGACAGTCCATTCAAAGTTCGAAGCTGAAAGCAAAGATAATGATAACATTCTCGCTGCGGTGAATGTTTAAAAGGCAAAAATGCCATATTTAAAGTTGAAATTTAAATCTGGCCATGATAGTGGATAATTATCATGATTCCAAGGACTTTAGAATCGACAGTCAAAAAGGCCATGAAGACCTTTCCGGCTGTGTTGATAACCGGTCCGAAGCAATCCGGCAAGACCACTCTTCTTGTTGAAAGGTTTTCTGCAACACATCGGTTTGTCTCACTCGAAAATCCGGATATCCGGGCGCGCCTGAATGAAGATCCTGTCGGTTTCCTCAAAGAAAATCCGCCTCCGGTAGTTCTGGATGAAATACAATACTGTCCTGAGTTTCTCCACTATATTAAATCGGCAATTGATGATGACCGGACACCGGGGCAATGGCTCCTTTCAGGTTCTCAGAGCTTCTCACTTATGCAGGGCGTAACTCAATCATTATCTGGCAGGATTGCGATACTATCTCTATTGCCCTTTTCGCTTGGTGAAAGTCTGGGCTTTGGAGCCAGGCAGCGAAGCATTGACGACATTTTAGAAAATATCTTTGCTGTTCATCTTGAAACTGTGGGGATCGGCCTGGATGCGCAGCCTGTCATGCTTGATGATTGGCTGCTGCGGGGAAGCTATCCCGAAATAAGGGCAAACAGCGATGTCGATCGAAACCTGTGGGTTGCGAGCTACATTCAAACATATCTGGAAAGAGATATGCGCCAGATAGCGAATATCGGCGATCTCAACACCTTTAACCGGTTTTTAAGACTATGTGCCGCGCGAACAGGCCGGATTCTGAATATGTCGGAGCTTTCGAGAGATGTTGGAGTCAGTGTTCCTACAATCAAAAAGTGGATAAGCATTTTAGAAGCGAGCTATCAGATATATCTCTTGCCGCCTTATTTCAACAATCTGGGCAAACGCATCATAAAAAGCCCCAAACTCTATTTTATCGATACGGCAATAGCCACTTTTCTGCTCGGACTTCACGCGGCCGAACCCATACTTCACGGCCCTTTGATTGGACAGCTCTTTGAAACCATGGTCGTATCGGAATGGCTTAAGGCTTTTTATCACAGGGGCGAAAGGCCTGAGATCTACTACTGGCGCTCTAAGGGCGGCCTGGAGGTTGATCTTATCGTGAACAGAAATGGCCGCTTGTATCCAATAGAAATCAAATCAACATCTACATTGCTTCCCGGTCATATGGGGCCATTAATCAGGTGGAAGGAACTGGCCGGAGACCTGACTTCAGCAGGCATTGTAATAGCCAACATATCGGAGGCATTTACGCTGAAGGGCTGTCGAGCCATCTCCTGGAAGACAGGTCTGGATATATTTTAATTAAAGTTTTCTGAATACTTGAAATATGTTGATGGAAGAAAGGGTTCAGTGAAGTAAAATTTTATGACCGACGTATCTACGGAAAACGTAGAGACTGACGATAAGTTGCAATGATGGAGCCGGATTTTTCATGAAGTTTAGAAAAAGATATTATGATTTCTTTTCCCACTTTTATGACTATGTAATCAAGCTCCACTCTCAGGACAAAAGCTTGTGGTTACGTCATTATCTGGCAAGGAAAAGCGATGTTAAGCCTGCGGATTGTGTGCTCGATCTCTGCACCGGTACAGGTAGTATGGCAATAGTTTTGACTCGATACGCGTCTCAGGGCGTGGTTGTGGGATTGGATTTTTCTTTGGGTATGCTCAGGAAAGCAAAAGAAAAGGCAAAAGGGACAGAGAATCTCTATTTTGTGGCGGCTGATGCAGGGGCTCTTCCCTTTAAGACTGAAGCTTTCAACATTGTTACCTGTTCTCATGCCATGTATGAATTATCAGAAGATGTACGATTCTTTGCCCTGGAGAATGTTAATAGGTGCCTGAAAAGTGATGGACGTTTCTGTATGATGGAACATGAGGAGCCGGAGCAGCTATTCATAAAATTTCTTTACCGTTTACGTTTGCTTTCTATGGGCAGAAAAGGCCGGAAAATTGTCCGTCGTGAGATAGATGAATTGAAGGAAGTCTTCACAGATGTGGCCAAAAAAGTTACTCCTGCAGGCAGGACAAAGGTGATTTGCGGGAGGAAGAAAAATTGGGACGGTAATTCCGGGGACAGTATACAAATTATTGAATAAAGCGGAAGGGTAAAACCGCAAGAGCTATCTTTCATGGAAAAAATTAAACCCGGGAAAGAAAGGGATATTATCCTTGACTCGATTACCGATGGCGTCTTTACAGTTGACCATCAGTGGCGGATTACGTCTTTTAACAGAGCAGCCGAGAAGATAACCGGTGTTGCCGGTGAAGAGGCGATAGGACAGCAGTGTAAGGATGTGCTGAAGGCAGGTATATGTGAACGTG
>JAUWNZ010000084.1 GCA_030612385.1 Pseudomonadota bacterium
CTCTCCGATTTTCAGGATTCTCAGACCAGCCGGCATGGCGGAATTTATCTTTTCGGCAAGCTTAGTCATATCTTCTCCCGGACATTTAACTTCGATATCCGCATACTCGCCGAGACTCTCCATTCCCACAGAGGTGGCAAACGGAAAGGATATCTTGGGGTGGGGATGAAAACCTTCCGAGTACACAAACGAGAGTCCACTTTGCCTCATACCTCTGACGAGTGCGGCGGATATCTCAAGATGGGACAAAAAACGGGAGAGACCTCCTTTGGCAAACTTGATCCTTAATCTTTTTCCCGGCATGGAAGCGTGCTTTTCCTCTATCTTTTCAGTGACATTCCCATCGTCTCCGGTTGTGATGATTCTTATGTGATCATTCTCACAGACACCGCAGTTGTGACATTTCCCCAAGCGGCAGTCCTCTGTCAATTCTCCTTTCAGAGACTTTTGAAACTCTCTGACGAGAAAATTCCTATCGATGCCGCAGTCTATTCGATCCCAGGGAAGATCTTCAGTAATATCCCGTTCCCGCAGGTAATCCTCCGCTCTGATATTCGTCTCTCTCATTGCCCTTTCCCAGAGGTCAAATCTGACCTGATCACTCCAGCCGTCGAAGCGGCATCCCTGACGAAAAGCGTTTTCTATCAATATGCCAAGCCTCTCGTCTCCCCTCGAAAATATCCCTTCCATGAGACTCATATGTCCGTCATGCCATTTTATATTGATGTTCCTGTTCCTGATACTTGTCTTGAAAAACTCCTGCCTTTCCAGTATCTCATTGAGGCCTATCTGCCTTACCCACTGAAACGGGGTATGGGGTTTTGGTATAAAAGTGGAGAGGCTCACAGTAACCTGCCTTTTGCTTCCACCTTCCCTAAATACCCTGTAGGCGAGGTCGACAATACCCTCCATATCTTCCCTCCTTTCACCTGGGAGTCCGATCATAAAGTATAACTTGATCGATTTCCAACCGGCCTTGAAGACCCGGCCGGCGGTCGAAAGGAGATCACCCTCGGTGTTGCCCTTGTTTATAACATCTCGCAATCTCTGTGTTCCCGCCTCCGGCGCCAGGGTAAAGCTTGTTTTTCTCACCTTCTTTATCTCATCTATCAACTTCCGGGTCAGAGTCTCCACTCTCATGGACGGAAGGGACAGCGCCACTCTCTTATCGTAATAACGATTCATCAGTTCAGAAAGCAGGCGCTCTATCACGGAATAATCGCCTGAGCTAAGGGATAGAAGCGACAACTCATCATGGCCGGTCGAAGAGAGCATCGCGTCCGCCATCTGTTTCAAAACCTCAGGTCTCCTTTCCCTGACCGGTCGCCAGACCATTCCCGCCTGACAGAATCTACATCCCCGGCTGCAACCCCTTGCTATTTCCAGGGTAATATGATCATGAACCGTTTTTATTACAGGAACTACAGGTTTTGAGGGAATCATCCATGCGTTAATATCGGGAATAATCCTCTTTTTTATCCTTTCTCCGTTAATATGCACGATGGGGACGTAAATCCCATCAATCGTGGCTAATGAATCGAGAATTTGTTCCCGGCTGCTCCCTTTTTCCTTACTCTTTATTATGGAGCGGGATATCTCCATAATAACCTCTTCGCCCTCCCCGATAACGAACGCATCAAAAAAGGCGGATACCGGCGCCGGGTTGAAGGCGCAGGGTCCCCCCCCGATAATTAAAGGAGTTCCCTCTTTTCTGTCCCCGGCGCGCAACGGGATGCCGCCAAGTTCCAGCATGTTCAGGACATTTGTATAAGACAGCTCATACTGAAGGGAAAACCCTGCGATATCAAAATCTTTCAATGGAGCGCCTGATTCGAGAGAAGAGAGAGAAAGATTATTCTTCCTCATCTGGAACTCCATGTCCGGCCATGGAGCATAAAACCTCTCGGCGGAAATCTCAGGAACACTGTTTAGAATAGCATAAAGTATCTGCAGGCCAAGATGGGACATTCCTATCTCATAGGTGTCGGGAAAGGCCAGCGCAAAGCTCAGACTGCACCTCGATCTATCCTTCCTGACGGAATTAACCTCACTCCCTATATATCTGCCGGGCTTTTCAATCAGGGAGAGTATATCTTTCCATGTTTCTATCATAATAATATTGTGTATATCACAAAATTGCCCTGAAAACAGTTATCATGGCAGCAATTCACGGTAACGTCAAAGTCTTAATCGAGTGGCGGTTTGCGCGAGCTATACGCAGTGTACGTATAATAGAACTTTCATAAAGGTCACATAAAATTAATGATTTAATGCTTTTATTAAAAATTTTAATTGCCGGGTCTTACACTCTCGACAGTTTTCTGATAAGTATAAAGGTTAAGACCCCCTCATCCATGCGGGGTTATTGAATTCAATCCAAGGAGATTTTTTATGCCCAGACGTGACGACATTAAAAAGGTAATGATTATCGGGTCAGGTCCCATTATCATCGGCCAGGCGTGTGAGTTCGATTATTCAGGCACGCAAGCCTGCAAGGCTTTGCGAAGCCTTGGTTACGAAATTGTGCTGGTAAATTCAAACCCGGCTACGATTATGACCGATCCGGGAATGGCGGATACAACCTACATTGAACCACTGAATGTCAAGGTCCTGACAGAAATTATTGAAAAAGAGCGCCCGGATGCGCTGCTGCCGAACCTGGGCGGGCAGTCGGGGCTGAACCTTTCATCCGAACTTTCACGAACCGGTGTTCTGGAGAAATATGGCGTGCAGATTATTGGGGTAAGCATGGATGCCATTGAACGTGGAGAGGATCGAACCGCTTTCAAAAATACCATGGAACAACTGGGTATTGAAATGCCGAAAAGCCGGGCTGTTCACACGGTGGAAGATGCGGAAAAAGTTGCTGAAGAGCTGGAATACCCGGTGGTAATCCGTCCGGCCTATACGATGGGCGGAACCGGCGGCGGTCTTGTCTATAATGTTGAGGAACTTCGGATTATCGCGGCCCGGGGCCTTTCGGCAAGCCTTGTAAATCAGATTCTGGTAGAAGAATCGGTTCTGGGATGGGAGGAACTGGAGCTGGAGGTGGTAAGAGATGCCAAAAACCAGATGATTACCGTTTGTTTTATCGAAAATGTTGATGCCATGGGGGTACATACCGGCGATTCCTATTGCACCGCCCCTATGCTGACTATCGATTCTGATCTGCAAAAACGTCTTCAGAAATATTCCTATGACATTGTTGAAGCCATCAAGGTTATCGGCGGAACCAATATTCAATTTGCCCATGACCCCATGACCGGACGAGTCGTGGTGATTGAAATCAATCCCCGGACATCCCGGTCATCCGCCCTGGCATCCAAAGCAACCGGTTTCCCGATTGCCATGGTTTCTTCACTCCTGGCCGGTGGAATGACCATGGATGAAATTCCTTACTGGCGGGACGGAACCCTTGAAAAATATACGCCTTCCGGAGATCATGTTGTGGTAAAGTTTGCCAGGTGGGCCTTTGAAAAATTTGAGGGGGTAGAGGATAAACTCGGCACACAGATGCGGGCCGTGGGCGAGGTCATGAGTATCGGCAAGAACTATAAGGAGGCCTTTCAAAAATCCATACGTTCTCTGGAGATCAATCGTCACGGGTTAGGTTTTGCCAGGGATTTCAACAATAAACCTTTGTATGAATTAATGAGCATGCTCCGCATCCCGACCAGTGAGCGTCAATTTATCATGTATGAAGCCCTCCGTAAGGGAGCTGACATCCAGGAGCTCTATGAATTAACATATATTAAGCCCTGGTTTCTCGGGCAGATGAAAGAATTGGTGGATTTAGAAGAGGAAATCCTGAAGTATAAAGGCAAAGCGATACCTGACGATCTTTTGATACAGGCAAAGAAAGACGGGTTTTCCGACAAATACCTGGCAATGCTTCTTCAAATCCCGGAAAAGGATATCCGTAAAAAGCGGTTTGATCTCGGAGTGGTTGAAGCATGGGAGCCGGTTCCGGTGAGCGGCGTGGAAAATGCCGCGTATTATTTTTCTACATACAATGCTCCGGACAAGGTAGGGGTCAGTGACGCGAAAAAAATTATGGTGCTCGGCGGAGGTCCGAACCGGATCGGCCAGGGAATCGAATTTGATTATTGTTGTGTTCATGCTGCATTCGCCATCAGAGACGCGGACTATGAATCGATTATGGTCAACTGTAATCCGGAAACCGTATCAACGGATTATGACACATCCGATAAGCTCTATTTTGAACCACTGACAGTTGAAGACGTTTTGAGTATTTATGAAAAAGAAAGGCCGGAAGGGGTAATAGTCCAATTTGGCGGACAAACCCCGTTGAATATCGCCAAAGAATTGGCCGATGCAGGGGTGAAAATTCTGGGCACATCTCCTGAGACCATCGACCTTGCCGAAGACCGGGATCGTTTTCGAAAGATCATGCGCAAACTGGGCATTCCTCAGCCCCAGTCAGGTATGGCCGGCACCCAGCAAGAAGCGCTAAAAATCGCGAAAGAAATCGGGTACCCGCTGATGGTGAGGCCTTCCTATGTTCTGGGCGGGCGCGCAATGGAAATCGTCCTCGATGAAGAAATGTTGGAGGAGTATGTGTCCAGAGCGGTCGATGTGTCACCGGACCGGCCGATTTTAATTGATAAATTCCTGGAGAACGCCATAGAGGCGGAAGCAGATGCGATTGCTGATGGAACGGACGCTTTTGTGCCTGCGGTTATGGAGCATATCGAACTGGCCGGCATCCATTCGGGTGATTCTGCCTGCGTGATTCCCCCGGTCAGTATTCCCGTAAAACATATCGAGACAATTATAGAGTATACAAAAATAATTGCAATCGAACTCAATATTGTAGGTCTGATGAATATTCAGTACGCGATTGCCAATGATACGGTTTACATACTTGAAGCAAATCCCCGGGCATCCCGCACCGTTCCGATTGTATCCAAAGTCTGTAACATCCAGATGGCCCGTATTGCCACTCAAATTATGATAGGCAAAAAACTCTCTGATTTTGGACTTGTTCATAAAAAGTTCTCTCATTATGGCGTCAAGGAGTCTGTCTTCCCCTTCAATATGTTCCCGGAAGTAGATCCGATCCTTGGGCCGGAAATGCGTTCAACCGGTGAAGTTCTTGGACTGGCGGATTCATTTGGCCTGGCATTTTTCAAATCCCAGGAGGCAATTCAGCTGCCGTTGCCGCTCGAGGGAAATGTCTTGATTACAGTTGTAGACAGAGACAAGCCCGGAATACTGGAACCGGCAAGACTGATTAAAGAGCTTGGATTCAAGATACTGGCTACAAACGGCACTCATAACTTTCTCAAGGATAATGGAATAGCTTCTGAGCCGATAAGAAAGATAGGGCACGGACGGCCCAATATTGTCGATGAAATAAAAAACGAGGGAATCCAGATAGTTATAAATACGCCTTCGGGCAAAACAAGTCAGGAAGACGATTCCTATATCCGTAAATCCGCCATTAAATATAAAGTTCCTTATATAACCACAACTGCGGCAGCATTGGCCGCGGCAAAAGGTATCAATGCAAGGAGAAAAGGGGCGACACATGTGAAATCCCTGCAGGAATATCACGCAGATATTAAATAAGGTGTGCTTGTCAACCAATTTGGTAACATTTAAGCTGCCTTTTTCAAAATATTTGGCGTTTTTATAGTTGATGGACTCGTAAAAAGTTCACATAGTGTCATTCTGAGGAGCCCTTCGCCCATGTCATTCTGAGGAGCCCTTCGCCCATGTCATTCTGAGGAGCGAAGCGACGAAGAATCTGTGGCTCAGGATAAACTCCGTGACGAAGAATCTCAATGATATCAGATTCTTCGCTATCGCTCAGAATGACAAAAGAGTATTTTTCAGACTTTTTACGAAGGCATCAAATTTGTATCGTCGATAAGTAGATATGGATTTCCATTATTAGGGTAAAACGCCTGATCTGATCACCGAACGGGAATTGCAGGATTATTTCCTGCATCGTAAAAATGTTGATAAATGGTCAG
>JAUWNZ010000235.1 GCA_030612385.1 Pseudomonadota bacterium
AATTTAAAATGGCCGATAAAAGGTAAAACCAAACCGGATCTGATTATTTTTGACCCGCCTTATTTTAAAAAGCAATCAAACAACTACCATCCCGATGGCATATCAGGATTGTCCAAAGTGAACTATCTGAAATTTCTGGAAAGCTTTTTTGCGCTGGCACACTCAAACGCCAAAAAGAGTACACTGATGGCATTTATCAATGCCGACTGGCGCGATTTCCAAAACACCCCTGCCAAAAATGAGACCCGGATAAATTCGATTTTAATTAATGATTACCTTCGGATTTTAAATCAAAGCGGCTGGCAGGAAACCCATATTTTTCAGGCGCCACTCTCCTCGGAGCGTTTTAAGGCAAATGTAGTATCCGCCATGCAAAAGAGAAAAATAATCGGTGTAACCAGCAGGTACGTCATCATTTCAAAGAATAGATTGTAGGGTGGATTAAGCGAAGCGAATCCACCGAAAGTTATAGGTTGGGTTAAGAAACGAGGATGAAATAACTTCCCCAAGTATGCATCACAGCTTCAGGTAATGAATTTTTTAGCGCAAAATATTTTAAACAGGAACAGTAGGGGCAGGCCCCTGTGCCTGCCCGATTTACAAATTGATCATACAATGCTGGGCAACCACAGGGGGTTGCCCCTACAAGTATCAAAATTTTTTATATTTATGCTTGGGAAAGTTAATTCGTCCCCGTTCCTCAGGCTTAAGGAAAAGCAACCTAACAACCTAAAACGGCTCGTTTTCTACAAGCCGCCAGATGCCGCATGGACAGGCGCCATCGCAAAAACCGCAACCGATACAGCGCTCAGGATCTGAAATATATTCATAATCCTCCCCCTCGAGCTGCCGGCGCGAAATCGCATTTTCCGGGCAGATGGCCTCGCAAAGACCACAGTCCCTGCATACGCCACAGGAAGCACACTGCTTCGCGCACTTCGATATATCATCAAAAACTGCGACACGGGGATCGTAGTATTCCAGTTTAACCCGCGCCGGATCTATCTGAGGTAACTTTCTAAAACTTTCCTTCTCTCCAGTCAATAAAGAATTGATAGCTGCCGCGGCCTTTCTGCCGGCTCCGATAGCCTCGGTCAGCAACCCTGGCCTCACCGTATCGCCTATGGCAAAGACATGGGGATCACTGGTTTGAAACTGTTCACTAACCACTATGAACCCCTGCTCAGTCTCTATGTCCTCCGGCAGAAAGCTCAGGTCGGGCTGATCGCCTATGGATACAATGACAGTATCCGCCGGTAGAATCTCTCCACCCTCTAATTCCACCCCCTTACCGGTAATTGCGCTACAGAATCTCGGCCAGAGAAAATGGGCGCCGGCAGCCTCTGCATTTCGGCGCTCCGTTCCGAATGATGCCGGTTCCTGGATATCGATCAGGGTAATATCTATAGCGCCGAGCCTGGCCGCTTCCGCCGCCGCATCACAACCAACATTGCCTGCGCCAATAACCACGACCCGTTTTCCTGCCTCTGCCCGATTCATCTTGCTTAACCTGAGAAAATCCAGCGCCGCAATTGCCCTCTCACTGCCGGGAACAGGAATCATGCGCGGCTTCCGGGCGCCTGTGGCAATTATAATAAAATCGTATTCATTTCTGAGAGTTGACAGTTCATCTTTCCCAACGGGATGCTTCAGGTGAACATGTTCAATCCTTTTCCTGAGACGGTTCAGTTCATCTTCAGCAATCTTGCCGGGGATCCTGTTAGCGGGAATTACATCGGTAATTTTTCCTCCCAACCGTTCGTTCATTTCATAAACCACCGGCCGGTGTCCCTTCAACCAGAGCTGCCAGGCGGCTGAAAGGCCTGCCGGACCACCGCCAATGACGGCTATTTTTTTACCTGTTGGAGGGGCGTGCATGGGAGCTCGTGCCTCCAGACTGGCCCTGCCAAGGAGACCGACATCGAGAGATTCGAGACCTTCTTTCGCACGTGTGCAATTTTCCATGCAGAGATTGGGGCAGAGGTAACCGCAGACAGTCGCCGGGAAAGGTGTATATTCAAGAGCCAGATCCACCGCTTCGGAAATTTTCCCGCTGCGTATCAGTTCCCATCGCCTTTGCACCGGTATCCCTGTCGGACAGTTATATTGACAGGGGGGCTGATACCTGTGATTCTCCCAGACAGGGATGTAACGACGAAGTTCTCCCGTTGCAATTATCGGTATTGGGCTTCGATCGATGGTGGAGATATCGCCAATCAAACCCCCTTTACCCAGTTCCTTATCCCAGACTCCCCGCCGGAACCCGCCCATGGTGCGCAGTGACTTAACGACCTTTTCCCTGGGGTCACGGGCAATTAGAAGCCGCCACTCGGAGCGATCGGATATCAGTCGTGACAATAATTTTAGACGATTGACAGCGTCTAAAAAATCTCTCATATTGGACGTGAGCCACTGCCAGTCATCATCATCAGGGTCAAGCAGCCTGGCATTGTTCTCACTGTAACCCCTGTGCGCGCCCCGAAAGAAGATCCTGCCTCCAACCATGCCCACACACGGGCGATGCCCGAGAATATTCTCAGGGTTCTGCGCCTGATGGCCGCAGACAACCGCAATCCCGCCGGCCATGAATTCCGCAAATGAATCTCCCGCACCTCCAAGGACCCAGAGCTGCGGGGGATCGAAATCCGGGTTGTGCTTTGTCATTGTCATGCCACGAGCGCCAATATTGCCGGCAACGTATATCTTGCCCTGCGCCATGGCATTGCCGACGCCATTGGCGGCATTGCCGTGAACTACAATACGAGCGCCGGCATTGAGCCAGCC
>JAUWNZ010000297.1 GCA_030612385.1 Pseudomonadota bacterium
AAGATATTGAGTCGATGAAAGAGCTGCTTCAAAGATATAAGGGTAAATGTGATAGTTACGTTCATCTGATTGCCGCCGATAAGAGTGAAACGGTTATATGTCTCGGAGAGGATGTAAGGACCGAGCTCCTGGAGGATATGAGAAGGGATGCCGACAATATCCTGGGTCCGGGAGCGACGCAGTTCAGGTAGTGTTGTGAAATATCAGGAAAGGACCTACAGGAACAGGATTTCAAAGAGAAATCTGATCTCTTTTCAGATAAAGGTTGGTGAGACCGACCTCTATATCAGCGCCGATAAGAATCTCACAGACACAGCCCTGGAGTCGGTTTATCGGCACAGGAGATTTATCGAGGAATATATCGAACACCGGCCGCAGTTCTTAGATTCGCTGGCGCCTGTCGAACCTGATGAGATGGCTCCAGCAATCGTAAGGGATATGTTAAAAGCTTCCAGGGCCTGCGGTGTGGGGCCCATGGCGTCCGTGGCCGGGGCTATCGCCCAGTATGTTGGCCTGGATCTTTCAGGGTATTCCGATAGTGTAATCGTAGAAAACGGCGGTGATATATTCTTAAATTCTGCCGGAGAGATAAATGTGGGAATATTTGCCGGCAGCTCACCCCTGAGCTACAAGGCGACTTTAAGAGTACGACCTGAGGATATGCCTCTCGGCGTCTGCACCTCTTCCGGCACGGTTGGTCATTCCCTGAGCCTTGGCAAGGCGGATGCCGTGTGTGTAACATCGAAATCCGTGTCTCTTGCGGATGCCGCCGCTACATCCATAGGGAATCGCGTTAAAGATGGAAGCGATATAAAAGCGGCCATGGAAGCCGGCGCTGGAATTGAGGGAATCCTCGGCATAGTGATCATTGTAAAGGACAAATTAGGGGCATGGGGGGCGGTGGAGCTGATTTAAAGTTTTGGGTTTGTAACTGCTCAGGTTTTTCAGGTTGCAGGCTGTTAGATGAAACTGCGGCATAAAACCCCGCCATATAAATTGAAACCTCGCGGGGCGGGGTTTTTACACCCCGGCGCAAGTAAGTTCATGGCTGAAAATCCCATTACAAAAGAAGAGACAAAGGTTATCCTCTTTTCCGGAAAAGGAGGCGTGGGCAAGACTACAATTGCAGCAGCTACCGCTTTAAGTTATGCCCTTGAGGGAGAGAAGACATTGATTATATCTACTGATCCGACTCCTTCTTTATCCCATATCTTTGAAATGAAATTGGAAGATAAGCCTGCTAAGGTCACGGAAAATCTTTGCTTCAGCGAACTTGGTTTTGAGGAAATTAAACAGATGTGGGAGGCTAAATTCGGCAGAGAGGTCTATCATATCTTTTCTTCTTTCGTGAATGTATCCTATGAGGAGTTCACCGATCATATCGTCACTATCTTACCCGGCTTGACGGAAGAGTTTATGGTAGATTACATAAAGGAACTATCCCAAAGCGGTCAGTATCAAAGAATAATCTGGGACACAGCCCCTCTCGGTCAAACTCTGGAATTGTTTAAAGCGCCCTCAATGTTCACAGAGCACCTTAAGACCGCTCCGCGTATCTATTCACAATTAAAAATGGCCAAAGAAAGTAAAGGTTCCGTATTCAATATAATAGATGGCTGGAGGAAACTGTCTTTAGAGGACATGAGTTTCCTGAAGGATAAGGAACACTGGCCGATGATTCGTGAGAAACTTACCAAACTGGGAACTGAAATTTACGATAGGATTAAGGAATCAGACATATAGCGCCGCAGAACCTATAAGGATTGAACTGACCTGCCAATGTATGGAAGAAAAAAATATCTCTGGCCGACACAGGCAGGTCAGATTCAATCCATTGTTCAGGAAGCCCGGCTTATTTGGCACGTCATTTGCTATATGGGTATTGATTCGA
>JAUWNZ010000178.1 GCA_030612385.1 Pseudomonadota bacterium
AAAAAGTCGGATTTCGTTAATGTGTCATTTCGACCAACGAGAGAAATCTTATTTTTTCAATAGGTTGCAGAATAAAGATTTCTCGTTTCACTCGAAATGACAGGCCAGAGGGACTTTTTACGAATGCATCAAATAGGATTACAGATTAAAACGGTTCATGTTTGATATCTTTTAACCGTTGAACCGCTGAACCTCCTTAATAGTTTCTCTGCGCTCTCTGCGAGCTCTGCGGTGAACACTTACAATCAAAGCGTACGAGGCTTTTGCGCCAGATAGCCATCGAGATGAGCGATTAATTCATCCTCTCTCCCATGGTAGAAGTGGCCGGCGCCCTTCACAACCTCAAATCTGCAACCTATCTCTTCCGCAATTTCCTTTAATCGACCAGCGGGACAAAACTCATCGCTGTCTCCACAGATAATAAGACCAACTTTCCCTTTCAGACCGGAAAGATCAAAATCAAGGAAATCTATCGGCGGTGATATCATAATTACATTGGAAAGAGGACGCTCACCGGCAATCAATTTTGCAATGACCCATGCCCCGAAAGAATAACCCGCCAGGAATATCTCCTCCTTCCCATTCTCTTCGAGAAAAACCCTCCCCCCCTTTATATCTTCCTGCTCACCAGTGCCATTGTCGTAGGTTCCCTCGCTTCGCCCCGTACCCCTGAAATTGAATCTCAGTGTCGAAAATCCGTTTTGATAAAATGAGGAGGCCAGGGCATCCACCACGTTGTTTCTCATGCTTCCACCCATCAGAGGATGAGGATGTGTGATAATCACGCCTTTTGGCCCAGCGGAAGAGGCATAAAGGCCTTCGATGCTGAACCTTTCACTTTTGAAAAATATCTGTTGCTCTTTCATTCCGGTTTTTCAGACTTACCTCTGCGTAAGGAAATATAAACAAAACTGAGAGCGGAAAACAGGGCGGAAAAAGACACTAACATCCAGCCGGTAAAATAATTGAGACTGTCTGCGATATAACCAAAGATGGGAGGCCCCGCAATAATGCCCACCCACGCAACTGTTATCCCTATGCCCATAACCGAGCCGGCCCGCTCAGTTCCCGCCAGTTCGGCTATAAGTGTCATTAAAAGGGCATTCCATCCTATCAGGGTAAACCCTATCAGACCGGACAAAAGAATATAAAAGAATATCGGGGCATGGTCCGGCAGGACAGCAAGACAGAAAGCACAGGTTGCCCCGATTATCGTCAAAAGAAATGATGGTTTAAGCCTGTCTCCATTAAAAACCCTGTCGCTGATAATACCCCAGCCTACTCTGCCGACAGTTCCGGCTACCATCGCAACGGTCAGACAGCTTCCGGCCATACCTATGGAAAAATTCAGCTCCTCCGTCAGATAGAGCACCAAAAAACTGGCGATGCATATCTGGTTAAAGGTCATAAGGGGAAGTATCAATATCGCAGCGAAAAGAGTGGGGTCTGAGAGAATCTTTAAAAGAGACATTTCGGGGTTCTTCCCCCCCGTGCCAACTATGGATATGGAAGAGACATTCCCCTCCGGATGCTCTCTATAAAAAATAAAAGACAAAAAGGCCGTTACAAGCATGACAATCCCAACTACGAAAAGACTCAGCTTCCAACTGTAGGTCACCGTCAGAACCGGCAGCAACACCGCCGAAATAGCCGCGCCCAGCGTAACGCCACTCTGTTTTATACCCATAGCAGTAGCCCTGGTTTTACTGGTAAACCAGTGCATCAAGCCCTTTGTTGAAACCTGGTTGATCATACCGTAACCGATGCCGCTGACGGCCGCGCAAACGATCACAAAGAAGAACTTGTTCACGAGAGGCATAACAATAAAAGATATGGCCATAATGGCGATACAGAACACCAACATTATGCGTGCGCCTATCCTATCCACCAACATTCCGGATGGGATTGCCACAATGACGGCGGTGACGTAAAGGGCGGAGGTAATCATGCCTATCTCGGCGCGACTTACCCCGAATTCTTCTCTGAAAAAAGGGGCCAGAGGACCCCAGGCATACGCTCCCATTGACATTACCGTCTGCGCCGCAAAAAGAATGATAATAACAACCCACGCGTATGTTTCAGTAGATTCTTCACTCCTGGCCATAGTGTTACTCCTTGGTAAAGCTGAAGGCTATTAGTTTGTAGGGTGGATTAAGCGGAGCGAATCCACCGAAAACTCTGATTACTTCGGTGGATTCGTCGCTTACGCTCCTTAATCCACCCTACGAACTATCTGAAGGATAAAGGCTGTTAGCGCTTAATAGTCTTCAGCCCACAGCCTGAGAAGTTACGCACGGACAAACCCTGTCTGTATGCGCCTGCCTGTGCCGACACCTGTCTGCGTGCGAACACGCACAGGCAGGCAAGTTTGTCCATGCCACCCGCCTGCTATTCCATTTTTCATTTTTCATTTTTCATTTTGATATTTAATATATCTTCTTCCATATACTCATCCCACTCAACGGGCAGAAGATACTTCTTTTTGTTGTTGCAATCTTTGCAGGCAGTGACAAGATTACCTTTGGTGCTCTTTCCGCCTCTAATAAGGGGGACAATATGATCCATGGTTAATTCCCCTGGATCAAAATGCCGGCCGCAATAATGACAAATCCCCTTGGAAACCCTTCTCTGCCACCACCCGGATTGTCTGAGTCTGCGTGCCCTTTCCTTTTGATGGTTTATCTCTCTTTTATCTATTTCAATATCAAAAAAAATTGATTGCTCTCCTTTACTTTTATAATTCCATAAAAATATTTACAAAAAATTCTTGACAATACATGTCTTATTCATTTACTTGTTAAGTAAGCTCGCCACTTTTGGCAAAATAAAACGCAAGGTTGATAAGGAGGGATGTAACCATGAGAATGCCATTGAAAAATATCATTTGCTCCACCGATTTTTCGGATTATTCCAATCAGGCCGTTCCTTACGGCATCGCTCTGGCCAAAAAGTTCAGAGCAAAGCTCTATATGTGCCACGTGATCGATCTATCTGCTATTACAGCATATGGCGAGATCATCTCATATCCTGGAGCGCAACAGAATCTGATAATGAATTACACCCATAAGCAACTCAAACAATTGATAGGCGAAGAGCCGATCGAATGGGAACCATTGATTACAATAGGCCATGCCGCCGATGAAATAGTTGATATGGCCAAAGAAAAAAATGTTGACCTGACCATTGTAACCACCCATGGCCGATCCGGGCTGAAACGGCTTATTCTCGGCTCTGTAACCGGGCGCCTTATGCAGACGCTCCCCTGCCCGCTGTTGATCGTGCGCAGCTCGGAGCCCAATCTCGCATCCGCTGAGAATCAGGAGATGAAGTTTAAGCGGATTCTTGTGGGATGCGACTTCTCGCCGGACTCCGTTCTGGCTTTTCAATACGGACTCAGCCTGGCCCAGGATTTTCAATCTGAGCTGCACCTCGCCCACGTTATTGAACCTCCCATTTACAAAGACCTGACAAAAAAACCTGTAGAGAAACTTCAAGATGACCTGCGCGATAGTTTAAGTAAGCGTCTCACAAGCATGGTCCCTGAAGAAGTTTATAACTGGTGCACCCTCAAAACAACCCTTTTGGCTGGTCAACCCCACGAAGAACTGACCAAGTATGCCGTGGTTAACGACGTTGATTTAATCGTCTTGGGAGTCCGTG
>JAUWNZ010000126.1 GCA_030612385.1 Pseudomonadota bacterium
CCATTCTCGGACAGCCTCCGAGGATCAGGTCAGATTTCTGTCATAGTCTTCTGCCGTGACAAAGTCCTTCAGTTGATCTCTTCTTTTTTTGTGTTGCAGTTTTCTGAGAGCTTTTGCTTCTATCTGTCTTATTCTTTCCCGCGTTACCCCCATCATTTCACCAACCTCTTCAAGGGTAAATGGGCCGTAATTGCACGCAACCCAGGTGCAGTTACAAAACGTCTCATTATTCAGCCACCATTCACAGGTTTCATCCTTACAGGGTTCAGTTATGAAGGTAGATGTTTTTTTACACTTATATAAACTTATCAATTTGACATTTCCCATCTTCAAAATATTCAATTTCCATAGTTTTCTAACCTTAAACCCACGAACTTTGAACATGAGTTACCATATATTTATTTTTCTTGTCAACAAAAAGCGTGGCTGTCAGCTCAATAAATAGGGGATTACATTTTTAAAGTGTTGGTCTCGATCCACTGTAAGCGTTTACTGAATATTGAAATTAGAAATTGGAAACTCGGCCGTCATGCTTTTGTGCGACTCGACTGAGCTCACGCCGAAGCCTGTCAACTCGTAAATTCGTTTCATCTCTCCCAAATTTCTAATTTCCAATTTCAAGCAGTGAATGGCTAAGATTCACAATCACTTTTACATACCGGAGTTTGCCCCTATTTATTGAGCTATTACAAGCGCAGCTATATTTCCAGCCATTGTCTTAAGGCGGTAAAATAGATTCCTGTATGAATTATTGAGTTGCCGGCTGATTTCACCTTTTTTAGCATGGATCGATATGCCTCAAGCTGCTGCCTGTAAAGTTCTTCCTCGCGGATTATAAATTTCTCGACAGGCTCGTTTTCTGCCGGTCTTGAGGTCTTGAAGTCGACTATCCACCAGTCGCTTCCATCAAAGACCGCGAGATCGATGACACCGGAACGGATGTGTTTCTCCCCTGGCGCATCTTCAATTGCCCATTCACTCTTTACTTCCGGGTTGGTTTTGTCGATAAGTCCTGTCATGAAGGGATCGCCGAGCGTGGAGGCAACTTCCTTAATTATCTCAGCAGCCATATCAGAAGCCGCATCCGTGGACAAACCTTCAGCGCGGATGGCTTTGGCTATGGCTGATTCAGAGGGCGGTTGTCCTCCTGTAATTGAGGTACTCAGTATCCTGTGGATTATAGTTCCGCGGACCAGGCTTCCAGCGTCATGGTCGTCCATGTGAGGAAAGTTATTAGATTTCAAAGATGAAGGACTTTCTACAACATAAGGCGTTCTTTCGGGCGTAAGTGGAAAAGACTCCGGAAGGATTAGATCCGCATCTTTATCTCCCGGATATGAGATACCTGTCTCCGGATTGACAGCGATTGAAATAGCGCTTGTCTTTAACCCGGCGGGGTCTTTCCCATTTATGTTTTCGTGATCCATGACCCAGCTAAGTATACTTTTGTCTGGGGCGGAGATAGCCTCATCCTTTGTTTTTGCAATCCCGCTCATAATGATGGCGCTTCTTGCCCTGGTCACCGCAACATAAAAGATGCGTTTCGCCTCTCCCCATGCGCGTTCCTTACGGAGTTTATCAAGAAGCTTGTACGTTGGTGTGGGTTCTTCCGTACGGCGATCCTTGCCAATGGCTATTAAGTGTTTTTCTGCAGATCCCGGCATTCTTTCCAGGAGATAAGGGGGGGGCGTTTTGGGACCGCTGGCAAGCGGTTTCCAGTCCATGAAGGGAAGGAATACGCAATCAAATTCCAGTCCCTTTGCCCTGTGGATCGTCATCATCTGAACCTGCGATCTCGATGTGGCAGGATCTATCGGTTCATATATGGAATCGAGAATAGCCTCGATACGATTCAGGGTCTCCTGTGGAATGCCCTCTTCAGCATCTTCCAGGATTTCAAAAAAGCGGCGGCAGTTTATGACCCCTGCCATGCCGTAAAGGCAGGCCGTTATCCTCGGCCCATCGAGGGTCTCCCAAAACCTTCTGACGCAACTTCCGAGCGGGTCCCTTCCCGCCCTTCGCAAGGCCTGGTCGATAGCCTTCAGGAGGACATCCATTTCAGGATGCGTATTTGCTGTGAGGCGTATCTTTTCCATCCAGCTATTACAATCCTGCATGGCAGTCTCATAGAGAACCTTTACATCGAACCATGACCAGGGCGACCTGAGAAGAGATGCCCATGCCAGATCATCATGCGGCCTCGCTATGAGCCGGGCTATTTGCATAAGGTGCATGATCTCCGGCCTGCTTGTCAGGCTCAGCCCCTCCTGCACCTGGACGGGGATACGCTCCTGCTTGAGGGCGGCAAGATATCTCTGAATCCTGTTTCGTGTAAAGAGAAGTATGGCAATGGATTCTTTGCCTCCAGTTTCAGTTAGTGTCTTTTTTACTTTTTGAGCAAGCCACCTCGCCTCACCATCCTTTGCCCTGTCGGTGTCTTCATCTAAAAAAAGATTGAGGGATATGACGGTATTGTTTCTACCGCCATTGGTTGAAACGGATGGATTAAATGGAACTTCGTCGGCATCGGTGTCTGGATTGCTCATAACCATGTTGCCAAAGAGTGAGTTTGTCCATTCTATCAATCTTTCCGTGGAACGGAAATTTGTCTTTAACAGGTGTGTTTCGAGTGGAAGTTTTTCCTGCCCGGGAAGCGGAATGCCGTTTTTGGCCTCGATAAATAATCTTACTTCCGCCTTTCTGAAGGCATAGATGGACTGTTTTGGGTCGCCTACAATAAAGATTGTCCTGCCATCGTCAGGCGTCCAGCCGCCGCACAGTCTTTTTATCAATTCCCATTGGTTCCGGCTTGTATCCTGGAATTCATCGATAAGCAGGTGTCTTATCCTGTGGTCAAGATGGAGATGAAGATCGGTTGGGTTCTCTTCGTTCAATACACGAAGTGCCGACTGCTCCAGCCCGATAAAATCGATAATATGCCTTTTGCGGCATATTGCCTCATATTCGCCGGTAACCTCCGCCGCAAGGATTATGAAATCTGAAAGTGCGCCGATATCGGTTATGGCATCACCACTTGCCGGATAGTTTCTTGTCTCATGGAGGGCTTTTGCGGCATCTTCCGGCAGGGTTTCGATCAATTCCCTCCATTTGGTCTTTTTAAAGTTGGTGTAAAAACCGCTTTTCGGGCCGAATTGCCTCCTCGGGGTTCCCACTTTGGTAAGGATCCTCTCCGCTATTGCCTGCCAGCGGGGAAGCTCATCCCAGGATGGTCGCGGCAGGTAAAATGGCAGGCCTTCAATTTCCGCCCCCTTACTCGATAAATGTTCTGCAAATTTCTCCCACCCGGAACCCAGATTTGAGGATCTAAATCTTTCAAGGAGATTATTAAGGCATCCTTCCATATAGGTCTTTACTCGTTCGCTCAGGACAGACGCAAGAGATGTAATGCCGTGCAGACGGACCTCCATTATCAGGTCTTCAAACCGGCCTCTGTTTTTTATTACGTCTTTCATCTCCTCTGAGATGCTGTTCCAGTTGTTGTTGTGATAGAGGAGCCGGTTTTCCAGGGCAATCCTCTTTATGTCCCCCCCATGAGACGAGAAGAGTCGATCCCTCACATTTTGTAACGCTTCGCCCATTAAGGAGGGCTGGATTGTTTCGTCCATAATTTCACAGTTGGGCGCTACCCCCGCCTCGAGAGGGGCGCGTTTTACCATATGGAGACAGAAACTGTGGAATGTCATGATGCTCAGGACATCGGCGGAGATAAGCCGGCGATGGCGGTAAAGAGCATCGCCGGCAAGTTCAAGAAGAGTTTTGTCTAAGGAGTTTTCCGGAATCTGGTCGTTTTGAGCCATATTCAGTATGCGGATAACGCGACTCCGCATCTCTCCTGCGGCCTTATCGGTGAAGGTAAGAGCAATGATTTCTCCGGGGTGATTCACCCGCCCTAAAAGTTTGAGAAATCTCATCGTCAGGAGCAGTGTCTTGCCGGAGCCGGCAGGGGCCTCCACATGGTGGCTGCCGGCTGTATCGAGAGCGGACAGACGCTCACTTTCGTCGGTCAGGTTAGTTGTCATTCTCATACTCTTTCAGCTCAACTTAATTTTAATTTAATTAAAGGTAAACCACCGGCTGTGCCGGTGGACTATGACTCTTCCTTTATACACCGATAACCTCCTGATATCAAATGAAAAAAATACTTCTAAGCATGAAGTTGGGTTAGGGATTGGTGCACTCTTTTTTTCCCTCTGTTTTATTGTCCTCATACCCCATTGAATAAGGATATTTTATTGTTTTTTATGTTCTCTTCTGATAGCTTTCTTATACTTTATAGCACTCTGCAGCAATTTATATAACGGACAGTATTGGGATGGCCTCTCATTGCTATGATGAAAATAATATGTATAATTCCAGCGAGGTATGAATCTTCAAGATTTGAAGGGAAGCCTCTGTCTGATATCTGCGGCAAGCCGATGATACAGCATGTCTATGAAAGAGTACTGAAATCGGA
>JAUWNZ010000265.1 GCA_030612385.1 Pseudomonadota bacterium
GTTTGGTCCCAAACCGAAGGATTATTCCTACAAGGTTCCGAAAAAAGTCAGGAAAGCGGCTCTGATATCTGCCCTTAGCATGAAGGTTAGAGAGGAAAGAATTTTAATTCTCAAAGGTTTTCCCATGGAAGAGATAAAAACTAAGAAGTTTAAAGAGGCGCTTGACAGGTTTGGATTGAAAAGAGTTCTTTTTGTTCTTGACAGGTCGGATTCTGTGCTGGAGAAGTCCTCAAGAAACCTTGAAGGAGTGAAGACGGTGAGGTCGGAAGGTGTTAATGTCTATGATCTACTGAAGTATGATAATCTCGTCCTGTTGGAGCCGGCGGTTAAGAAGATTGAAGAGGCAATGCTTGCGTGATGAATATATATACGATTGTGAAGCGCCCGATTATTACGGAGAAGAGTACGCTTGCAAAAGATGAAGCGAATAAGTATTTTTTTGAAGTAGATCGCAAGGCAAATAAAATTGAGATTGCGAGCGCTGTTGAAAAGCTGTTCAAGGTCAAGGTTACAAATATTTGCACGATGAATATGCACGGCAAGAAGAGAAGAGTGGGGAAGATTCTGGGCAAGAAAAGCGATTGGAAGAAGGCTGTAATTACACTTGCTCCTGGTGATAGCATAGAAGTCTACGATGGAATTTAATTAATGTTTTGAGTTTCGAGTTTAAGGTTTAAAGGATTAAGGCAGATGGCAATTAAAAAGTATAAACCTACATCACCGGGCAGAAGATTCCAGTCTGTGTCAACTTTTGAAGAAATCACGAAAGCTCGTCCGGAGGATAGCCTGTTGCGCCCTTTGAGTCGAACAGGAGGGCGAAACAGCAATGGAAGGATAACCAGCAGACATATCGGGGGGAGACATAAGAGAAGATTAAGGGTGATAGATTTCAGGCGTGAGAAAATGGATGTGCCTGCAAAGGTAGCTTCTGTTGAATATGACCCCAACCGGTCTTCAAGGATAGCCCTTCTTCATTATCTTGATGGAGAGAAAAGATATATTCTTGCTCCGCTGGATATTAAAGTGGGGGATATGATCGTAAGCAGTGAGAAAGCTGAAATAAAGTCTGGCAACACGATTACCTTGAAAAACATACCCCTTGGCACTCATATACATAATCTGGAGCTAAAGATTGGCAAGGGGGGGCAGATGATCAGAAGTGCTGGCTCCTATGGTCAGGTCATGGCGAAAGAGGGGAAATATGCTCAGGTTCGACTTCCCTCCGGGGAAGTGAGAAAAATACTGTTGGAGTGTAAGGCCACAATTGGGCAGGTTGGAAATATTGACCATGAAAATATAAGTGTTGGAAAAGCCGGAAGAACACGATGGATAGGAAGGCGTCCTAAGGTGCGCGGTGTGGTGATGAATCCGGTAGATCATCCTCACGGTGGAGGAGAGGGTAAATCATCAGGAGGCAGGCACCCTGTGACCCCCTGGGGAGTCCCTACTAAAGGACATAAAACAAGAAGAAACAAGAGTTCAGACAAGTATATTGTTAAAAGAAGGGGTTAACGGATGACTCGTTCAATTAAAAAGGGTCCGTATATTGATGAAAAGCTTCTTGCAAAAGTAAGGAAAGCCGAGGTTGGCGGGGATCGAGCTGTGATCAGAACATGGTCTCGTCGTTCTACAATTACCCCGGAGTTGGTAGGTCATACTTTTGCTGTCCATAATGGCAAAAAATTCATTCCGGTATTTATAACCGAGAATATGGTTGGGCACAAGCTTGGTGAATTTGCGCCGACCAGGGTATTTTATAGTCATGCAGGCGATAGAAAGTCAAAGTTGCGCAAATGACTTACAGACTTGTGATTGCAGATCGTAGCTGTTCATAGCTTGAAATTGGAAATTAGAAATTTGGGGGAAATGAAACGAGTTTACGTGTTGACAGTACAAAAGCATGAAGGCCCAATTTCCAATTTCTATTTTCTAATTTCAACGTTCAGTAAACGCTTACTAAGTTTTTTGCCATTTTTGCACGAATTTCACAACTAAGGGACTAAGTCATAGCTGAAATAGATGTTTGGAGTTTATGAAGATGCAAGTAAGAGCCGTTGGTAAATATGTGCGTATTTCGCCGCAGAAAGCAAAGTTAGTGGCGGATAGTATCAGGGGAGAGAAGATTTCTGAAGCACGGAAGATACTGTATTTAATGAGGAAAAAGGCTGCTGGTATTGTGGAGAAGGTGTTAAAATCAGCAATTGCGAATGCCGCCCAGAATCCTGATATTGACGAAAAGATACTTTATGTAAAAGAGATATATGTGAATCAAGGTCCGGCATTAAAGAGGTGGAGAGCGCGGGCGCAGGGGAGGGCGGCTAAAATAAAGAAGAGGATGAGTCATATAACCGTCATACTGGATGAGGCGTAGTAAGTGTCC
>JAUWNZ010000086.1 GCA_030612385.1 Pseudomonadota bacterium
CTGTCATTCAAGGTAGGTATAACGAGGGTGGTCACCTCCACCCAGATACCGAGATCCTTCATCTTTCTAATGCTGTTTAGAACAGGCGTGAGTCTTCCGCCGCATGTCTTCCTGTAAAAAACATCGCTGAAGGATTTCAGGTCCACATTGGCTGCGTCAAGATAGGGTGAAATCTTATCTATTGCTTCTACCGTCATGAACCCGTTCGTTACAAAGACATTTTTAATTCCCCTGTCATGAGCAATCCTGCCGATATCGTATGCAAACTCAAAAAAAACGGTCGGCTCGGTATAGGTATAGGCAATGGTAGCAGATCCTGTCGTAACGGCGCTTTCAACAATCTCGTCGGGGGTAACCTTTCGACCCCTTATCTCTCCAGTCTCTCTCGGCATTTGAGAAATGTCGCTATTCTGACAGAAGGTGCAGGAAAAATTGCACCCGACGGTGGATACAGAAAAGGATTTCGATCCGGGATAAACGTGAAAGAGGGGTTTTTTCTCAATAGGATCGACATTTTCTGCCGCAACCATCCCGTAAGTTAGTGCATAAAGAATCCCCTCTCTGTTTTCGCGCACCCCGCATACCCCCCTTCTTGCTGGGGCGATTTTACACTTGTGCCCACAGAGATGACATCTCACTCTGCCGCCACTCAGCTTTTCATAGAGCATTGCTTCTTTAATCATTTTTTTATCTCCCTGACAGCACTGCTTACTTTGCGTCCGCCCTTCGCTTCGACCATGACACGGCTTTTGATGACATCCTGGATAGTCTTGTGGCTAAAGACAACAGGAAATGACAGACCAAGGAAGGCACCAAAGGGATTTCTATTAACGGGAATAATCTCCTCGAGACCGACCGCGGACGAATAGCATCCGAGTGGAAGGAAGATGACACTCCCCCACCGGATATCCGCGCCGCTGAGAGCCTTCCTGATCATATACTTCATCTCTCCTATGCTAAAGAAACGGGCTCTGTTATATGTAGATTGACTGAAGATTCCCTTTACTCTCCGCTGAGCGCCGATTATGGAGTATTTATTCAAAACCCCGATAAAAACCCTGCCCCGACATACCCTGATCGCCTCGCATATCGCCTTCTCGCAATCATCCATAAATTCGAGAGATGTAATTATAGTGACGATATCGAATTCATTATCGGAAAACGGCATATCTTCCGCTTTTCCCATACGAAGCTCAGCCCTCTGCCCTAACTTCTTTCTTGCAATATCCAGCATGGAGGAAGACGGTTCGAGACCGGTCACATCACATCCATTCCTCCTGAAAAAGAGAAGATGATTCCCTGTTCCACAACCCACATCGAGAAGCCTTTCCCCTTCCTTCTGAGCTACAAGACTAAGGATAAATTCCTTCTCTCTCCTGTCAATATAACGTCCGGCGGATGTCTGAACCCACTCATCATATGATCCGGCCATTTTTTCATTAAAAATTATCATGTCACCCATCCAAGCTGAAAGCCGGAACCAAGAAGCTTTTAAGCTTATCGGCTCATCAGTTCAAGTAGTTACGATTTTCTTTTGCCGTTCGACTGAGCTCACGACGAAGCCATTTTGGCACGAATTTCACAACTAAGGGACTAATAACCTAAAGTAAGCCTTCAGCCTCCCATTGAGGACATCTCTCTCACACATTTTTTGATATGCATGTCACTACATCGAATATCATGTCGCATCGGTTTTTTCGCAATGATCATCTTTACAAGATTCTCTAATTCCAAATCACTGCACCCTGCCCGAAGTGGGCCTTTCACATCAACCTCTTCTTCGGAAAGCAGACATGCCCGAAGATGCCCATCGGCAGTGAGACGAAGCCTGTTACATGAGTCGCAAAAGCTGTGGCTCATTGAACTTATAAAGCCAATCTGTCCAACCGCCCCTTTTATTCTGTATATACGGGCAGGACCATTCATTTTTCTTCCATTCCCCTCTACCGGATCAAGATTATAAAACCGCTCTATCTTTTCCATCACATATTTACTGGACATAAACCTGCCATTATTATCAATACCCGCCTCACCTATCGGCATCAGTTCAATAAACCTTATCTGATATGGTTTTTCCAGGGTCAGTTCCGCAAAATCCAGTATCTCATTCTCATTAAATCCCTTTATTGCCACGACATTGATTTTGATAGGTGAAAATCCTACTCTATGCGCCTTATCAATGCCTCTGAGTACCGCTTTCAGGTCCCCTCCCCTGGTAATCATATTGTATTTTTGAGAATCCAGGGAATCAAGGCTGACATTTATCCGTTGTATGCCTCCTGAGCTATACAACTTCTCCGCAAAGGTCTCAAGCAGTATGCCATTTGTTGTAAGGCCAATATCTTTCAGGCCATCGATTGCCCTTAGATCGGCAAGAAAATCAACAATTTCTTTCCTTACGAGCGGTTCGCCACCGGTCACTCGGACCTTGACAACCCCTGCTTTCACCGCAGCTTTAACCACTCTTAATATCTCTTCATACCTGAGGATGTCATCATGCCCGATTACCGACAACCCCTCCTTCGGCATGCAGTACATGCAGCGAAGGTTGCACCTGTCGGTAATCGACACTCTCAGATAATTAATTTCTCTGTTATATTTATCTATCATAAGTATCCTGAAAAATCTGATCAGACCCGATCTCTTACTAACACATCTAATAAAACATCGCAATAACAAGCTTAAGCCCACATTTCGTCATAGATGAATGGGGAAAAGGCGGGTTCATCAAAAAATGAGAAATAGACAATTTTTTCTATTGCTTCGCTCAGCCCTATATATTATAATTATAAATTACAAGTTACAAAAAACCAACGAATGAGAGCTCATATTTTGCGGAGCCAAAACATGATGCGGACTCTTTACGATTTCATCAATTTTTTATTACTTAAAAGATTTTTATTACCAATGAAAACGGAGGTATAGATGAAAAAGATTTTTTCCTTTACTGGAGCAAAAAAGATAGTCTTTGGAAATGGATCATTTGATAAACTTGGAGAACATATTAAAGAGTTAGGGTGCAGCAACCCATTGATTGTGCTTGATAAAACACTTTCCGCCTCCGGATTTGGAGATAAGGTCTCAGGTCTTCTCGACAACAACGGACTAAATCACACAATATTTGATAAAGTCACAGCGGAACCCGAGTTAAGGCTTGCCGACGATGGGGCGAAGATCGCAATTAAGAGCGGAAATGACTCGGTTGTGGGAATCGGCGGGGGAAGCGCCATGGATGTCGCAAAGGCTGTTGCCGTCCTCGCTGCCAACAAGGGCAAGGCGGCGGATTATCTTGGTTTGAATAAAGTTCCAGGTCCGGGATTCCCAAAGATAATGGTTCCGACAACGGCAGGCACCGGAAGCGAGGTGACCTTTACGTCTGTATTTTCGAGGAAGAGTTTGAAAAAAAAGGAGGGTATGAACAGTCCTTATCTCTATCCTGAGCTGGCCGTGCTCGATCCATTGTTGACACTGAGTCTTCCACCCGAGCCGACCGCCGCTACCGGAATTGACGCGCTCTGTCATGCCATCGAATCTTACACCTCTATAAATTCAAGCCCGATGAGTGAGATGTTCTCTCTGAAAGCAATAGATCTGATAGCGTCGAATCTGAGGACATGCGTCCATGACGGCAGTGACCTTGAGGCAAGAGAGCAGATGCTTCTGGGCAGTCTTTATGCCGGGTTTGGTCTTGCCAATGCGGGTGTTGGCGCAGTGCATTCACTTTCTTATCCTCTCGGCGGTAAATATGGCATTCCACACGGCCTGGCAAACACTATTATGCTTCCTCCTGTTATGGAGTTCAACATGCCTGCTGCCCTTGGAAAATTTGCGACTATTGCCGCAGTGATGGGAGAGCAGATAGATGATCTTCCGCTTCGGGAGGCGGCATATCTGGCGGTTGAAGCGGTAGAGTCATTGATAGAAGACTGTGATATATATGCCGGGCTGGAGAATCTCGGCATACCGGAAGAGGTTTTTCCTGAGCTGGCTGAGGTTGCCATGACAGTGACAAGGCCCCTTGAAAACAATCCACGCAAGGTGACAGTGGAAGATGCAATAGAGATATACAGGCAGGTTTATTAGTTGCGAGCATTCGGCGGTCAGCTCTTGGCAAGAACAACGGCGCCGCGCCCAAGGAGCAAAATAGAATGGGTCGTGAAGCTCTATATAAAAGAAGAATCGGAACTACTCACGTATAAATAGCGGGTAACTTCAGAGACGGTAAAGAACGAACTCAAATTAAGAGGATATGAAGAACCCCCACTGCCAGGGCAAAAAACAGGGTTGCATATGGTGTGAGGAATCTATTCTGGTCGGGGCGGCAGGATTTGAACCTGCGACTCCCTGCTCCCAAAGCAGGTGCGCTACCAGGCTGCGCCACGCCCCGTATGTGGAAAAATTTCGAGTCGATACCTTTTAGATTATCTGACTTTTTCCTGCAAGCTTTTTTTGAGCTTGGCAAAGGCCAGCGCCCTGTGACTGACACTGTTTTTAATCTCCGGAGAAAGTTCAGCCGCCGTTACGCCAAACTCAGGCGCCACAAATACCGGATCATATCCAAACCCCTTGTCCCCGGCAGGCTTATACCCTACCCTTCCCCGCCACTTTCCTTCAAATGATTCAAAGCTTCCATCAGGTTTGTAGAGAATTAGCACACATCTGAAGGTGGCCCCCCTCTCATTTAAAGGAACGTCTTTCAATTCCATTAAAAGTTTTTCAATATTACTCTCATCTGTCGCATCGGGACCTGAATATCTTGAGGAGAATACCCCTGGCTTTCCACCTAAAAAATCAATCTCGATACCGGAATCATCCGCAATAACAATCTCCCTTGTATGTGCTGAGACAACTCTCGCCTTTTTCAGGGCATTATCCAGAAATGTCTCTCCATCTTCCACAATTTCAGGTATATCCGGATAGTAACTGAGGGAAAAGAGACTAACGTCAATTCCTTCAAGCATTGCTTTAAGTTCTCTCAGTTTCCCTTCGTTTTTTGTGGCAAATACTATCTTTGTCAGGTCAAGTCTCCTAATATTTCCATCTGTTTTTGGTAAGGTCTGAAATGTCTCTTGTGGTAATATCCGTTATCCCACCATACCAGTGTCCCGATCCTGGCCAGCCTCCAATAATTGAATCCATAAAGGTTGATCGAGATCTAATATCATGCTTGTTACAGGATATCAAGCATGTGAAGATTGTAAATGTGAGGGATTGCGCTGAATACGAGAAAGCCTTCAAAACCTTCGTTAAGGAATATCACTATCTCAGTCAGGAACGGCCCGTCGGGCAGAATATGAAATGATTCCTGGAAAAAATGATGGAATGATATACGGCAATATTTAATAAAATAGCACAAAAAACTTGTCAAGAAAACATTCCTGAGATACAAGAAAATGTTGACAGAGTAGTCGTCAAAACTTTAACTTGCGGAAAAATGACAATGAGTTGATTACTGCGTAACGATGTGAATAAATTTTCAATACGCGGGAATTGCCGGATAAACACGAGCATGGATTTTTTTATCAACACTGAAAGTAACTACTCAGGTTGATAGACTGAAGGCTGAAGACTGTTAGGAAAAGCGGGAATACGGCACACTTTGAAGCCATGTTTGATGCAAAAATCTGCTGTTTCTCCGCCAAAGTCCGACAATCGCGTTCTTCCGGCCCCTTCAGCCTTCAGCCTAAATAGCTTCAGCCTGACTACGTGAGTAGTTACCACTGAAGAAAAAAGGAGACATCATGGAACGTGTAAACGTCTTTCTTGACGTTGAGGCTGATGACGAATCATTAGGGCAAATAGTGATTGAATTACGCACGGATATTGTTCCCAAAACAAGCGAGAACTTTCGTGCCTTGTGTACAGGTGAAAAGGGCTTTGGGTTCAAGGACAGT
>JAUWNZ010000138.1 GCA_030612385.1 Pseudomonadota bacterium
CCCGATTATTGTGATGAAGTGGCGATGCTTATAGGACTTTAAAAGATTATCCTTCAAATGAAAAGCGCCGCGTATTGGATTGAGAAACTTCGCCTAAAAAGACATCCTGAAGGTGGCTATTTCAGGGAAACGTACACGTCCACCGCGAAAATGGGTGAGTGCCATTTGGGGAGTGACCGTGCGGCGCCTCGTCCGGTTTCGACGGCAATCTACTATTTACTTGAAGGAACCGAATTTTCGGCCCTTCATCGAATCAAGTCTGATGAAATCTGGCATCATTATACTGGTTCTTCACTAACCATTCATATAATTGATATGTCGGGCATATACAAAGAAGTCGCCCTCGGCAAAGACCCTGATAAGGGCGAAACGCTTCAGGCAGTTGTTCCTGCAGGTTTCTGGTTCGGGGCGACAGTGGACGACCACTCATCTTACTCCCTTGTTGGCTGCACGGTTGCTCCAGGCTTCGAATTTCTGGAATTTGAAATGGGGCGGCGTGGCGAACTCATTCACCTGTACCCGGATCACAGACGAATCATTGAGAGACTCACGCATTAAGCGCCTGATTGCGCCTCTCAAAGATGCTCGCGGGCGAGTAAAAACGATGATCTTTCGTACGACACTTCGACCGTATTGATAACTTGTATTGTAATCGTTCACAGGTTCAGAGTTCATCGTTCAGGGTTGGAGATGAACCTGCAATATAAGGACTCACAGTTCAAGGTTAGAGAGCGGTGAAAATTGAACGGTTAAAGATAAAGACATCTTAAAAAGTCTGAAAAACACTCTTTTGTCATTCTGAGCGATAGCGAAGAATCTAATATCGTTGAGATTCTTCGTCGCTCCGCTCCTCAGAATGACACTGTGTGGACTTTTTACGAGTTCATCAAGGTTAGAGAGCGGTGAAAATTGAACGGTTAAAGATAAAGACATCTTAAAAAGTCTGTGAGATGAAAAACTTGGGGGAATAGAGATAAATATGGTTTAGCAATTCGTTCCGAACATAAAGAAAGGGAGGTACATAAAATGAGGATACAGAGTATGAGATTAGTTGCAAAGTGTCTTGTTATTGCAATGTTAGCAATTAGCATTGTACCGAGGGTAGAGGCTGGAATCTCCCCGTCAGAGATAATTGGTCCCCCTCAAACAGATATACTTGCCGACCAGGGAAAGATTCAAAAAATTATTGAAATGAAGGTGATAAGGAATAAGCTTGAAAAGTTCGGTTTTACACAACAGGAGGTGCGGGCAAGACTCGATCAATTAAATGAACAACAGATTCACCGGCTTGCACTGAATATCGATGACATCAGAGTTGGCAGCGGTGGTGTTGGGGTGGCAATAGCAATTCTTTTGGCTTGTATACTTGTCGTTCTTCTATTACAGATTTCGGGACACAAAATTATTATAACAAAGTAGCTCTTATATGAAGAAAAGTCCTGAGTTTATGATGGTAGCGCCGTTATCAGCGGGTCGGCGCCTCGCCCCGGAATTGATTAAAAAAGGCACCCCGTCGGTGTGGTACCCATACATATTCCTCTTGATTTTCCCACTCCTTTTGTCATGTGCAACAAATCGAAATGTTATAAATCACAGAAATGCCTGCATTATAGAGAATGTTCCATTCTATCCACAGGATACATACAGGTGCGGACCTGCATCACTGTCAACTGTCTTGAATTATTGGGGCGTGAGCGTTTCTCCTGAAGATATCGCGGCAGAAATATTCAGCGAATCAGCAAAAGGAACATTGAACGTCGATATGACTTTATATGCCCGCAACATTGGGCTGGAAGCCGTCCAGTATAAGGGAAGCATTAAAGATATCAGAGGTAATATTAGTTTGGGCTATCCGGTAATAGTCATGGTGGATTATGGTTTCTGGGTTTATCAACAAAACCATTTTATGGTTGTTATCGGTCATGACAAAAATGCTGTTATCGTGAGATCAGGAAGGGACCGGCTTAGGCTTATACCAGAGGAAAAATTTGTAAGCGCATGGGAAAGGACAAACTTTTGGACATTATTGATAAAACCCAGGTTGTGACAAATAACACTTTGAATAAATTTCTTCCTTTGCTGTTTGTTATCTGTTGTTTGTTACTTTTATCCGGTTGTGCCCTGCCAAGGATAATTGTTTTTGATGACCCACTCACACCGGAAGAACATTTAAATCTTGGAGTTGCTTATGAAACAAAAGGTGAGTTTGATCCTGCCATAAAAGAGTACAAACCGGCAGCGAAAACATTGCCTCTGGCATACCTGTATCTGGGGAATGTTTATTTTCAGAAGGGTGAGTTTGACGAGGCAGAAAAAAATTATAGAAGGGCAATCAAAAAAGACCCTCAAAATGCTGACAGCTATAATAATCTTGCCTGGCTTTACTATACGAAAAAAGAGAGGCTTGATGAAGCGGAAGGTCTCGTCCTCGAAGCGATTGAACGAAACCCATCAAAAGAAAAAAACTATAGAGATACACTGGAAAAGATAAGGGAGCTCAAATAAGACAGTCTCGTAAAAAGTCTGATTTCGTTAATGTGTCATTTCGACCAACGGGAGAAATCTTATCTTTTCAATAGGTTGCAGAATAAAGATTTCTCGTTTCACTCGAAATGACAGGCCAGAGGGACTTTTTTACGAAGGCATCAAATAAGGTTGTCAAACGAAAAAAATTCGTGAGACAGTTGCGAAGGTGGTATTAACTAATAATTTGTGCCGTCCATAAAAAGGAAGGAGGTAGATGAGTTTATGAAGAAAATATCATGGTGTATTATTGTTGCGATGCTTGTCATTAGTATTGTCCCAAGGGTTGAAGCTGGGTTTGCCCCATCGGAAATGACTGCGCTTTCAAGGGCTGACATGTCCTCTGACCTGAAGAGAATACAGAAGGTTCTGGAAACAAAGATGATCAAAGAAAGACTTGGGCAGTTGGGTTTTAAGCCGGATGAGATTAGTAGTCGGTTTGCACAACTCAGTAACCGGCAAATCCATCAGCTTGCCCTCCAACTTGATGATCTGAAAGTTGGTGGTGATGGTCTCGGTGTAGTTATTGCTATGCTTGTTATAGCTATACTTGTCGTACTATTGCTCCAATTGACCGGACATAAGATTATTGTTCAGTAGGTTAAAAATTGAGGCTTTCATTCTGTAATCAGAATGTTTGTTGAGATTTATTACCTTACATGCTTTACCTGCACTTAATCCAAAGCAAGATATCACGGAGTAACTGCCGATCTGTTCGCTTTAGACTTCTGTCGAAGACGGCAAATATTGTACCGGACAATATTGCCCCAGACCCTAAATTTCCCCCTGCACTTTATACGTTCAATGCGGGCAAACCTGAGAACCAGACAGTCTGCCGGTTAGGACGCCACTGCATGGATACAAAGGAAACAAGCAACAAAATCAGGATATTTGCGGCAGCCTCATTCTTGAATGATCTTGGATCAGACATGATCTATCCAATCTGGCCAATGTTTGTAACAACCGTTTTGGGCGCAAATATGGCTGTTCTTGGGCTTATAGACGGCCTGGGTGAGGCATTTGTTTCAATATCCAAGGCGGCCTCCGGTTATATTTCTGATCGGACAAGAAGAAGAAAAATCTTCATCTGGACAGGCTATCTTTTCGGATCGTTATCGAGAATCGGTTATGCCTTTTCGACAACCTGGCATCATTTAATTCCTCTTAAAATATTGGACAGGACAGGAAAAATAAGAGGCGCGCCAAGAGATGCCATTATTGCTGATATTTCCAACAGAGAGAACAGGGGCAAAAACTTCGGCATCTTAAAGGCCATGGATAACCTCGGCGCCGTATGCGGCATCATAATCTGTATCCTCTTCTTTAAGCTATTGGGATACAGAAACCTTTTCTTATTGGCAGCGATACCGTCAACAATTGCGGCGCTTTTAATCTTCGTTTTTATAAAAGAAAAAAGATCGACCGGTTTCAAGATTTACGAAGGCCTTTCCCTTTCGGATCTGGATAAGAATTTTAAATTGTTCCTTTTATTAAGCGCCATCTTTGCTCTTGGCTCTTTCAGTTATTCTTTTCTGTTGATATACGCAAGTAAATTTGGTTTTCAGTTGACGTCGGTGCCCGTTCTCTACCTGATATTCACCGCTGTCGCCTCCGTCTCCTCCATCCCATTTGGGAAACTTTCAGATAGAACAGGAAGAAAGACCGTTTTGATTTTGTCCTTCGTCTTATGGGGATTAACCTGCTTGAACTTTATTTTCTTTCAAAGCTACTGGATGATTATTCTGTCATTTGTTTTATACGGTTTGCACAAAGGGGGGATAGAAACGGTTCAAAGGACATTTGTATCAGAACTTGCCCCTGAAAAATTTAAAGCCAGCGGTCTTGGTG
>JAUWNZ010000057.1 GCA_030612385.1 Pseudomonadota bacterium
GGGATTGTCATGCAGATATTCATAAGTCTCTTTTTTACCCATACAGAATGCCGCAATTGTTTTCCACCTGTTGATACGCTTTTTTGAATTATCTATAACCCCTTTCTTCATCAAATCCACGATGCCATCACTGAGAAGTTCCGTATGCACCCCAAGGTGTTTCTTGTCAGAGAGATTGGATAAGATCGCATTGGGGATTTTCCCATATCCTACCTGAATCGTATCTCCGTCCTCAATTAGGCGTGAAACATTCCTTCCAATACGCCTTATTGCCTCGGTATCGACGCCCGCGCGATATTCGAGCAGAGGTTCATCATGATGAATGAGGAAATCTACATCTCTTATGTTTATAAAGCCGTCGCCATGTATGCGGGGCATACTCGAGTTAATCTGTGCTATAATTATTGCGGCCTTTTCCGTTGCGGCCTTGACGATATCGACACTTACTCCAAGACTTATGTAACCATGTTTGTCTGGAAGAGATGTCTGGATCAGGGCGATATCGACCGGAACAATACCGCGATATATCAAATCCGGAACTTCCGACAGAAATATGGGTGTGTAGTCGGCCATGCCTCTATTAACGGGATCCCTGGTATGATTGCCGATAAAGAATGAATTATGACGGAAATTATACCTGAATTTTTCATCTGTATATGGAGCAACGCCAAGGGTCAACACATGGAAGACTTCGGCATCGGAAAAGGCCTTCGGATTTAATTTTACGTAATCTATAATGGATTGAACAAGATATTGCGGCTCTCCGCAAGCCGTGCTGATAAATATTCGATTGCCCCTGCGAATATGGCTGAATATCTCATTCTCAGGCGCAAACTTCTCAGGATATGCCTTCCTTAATTCTTCTATTATTCCTTGATTTATCCGGGTCTGGAGATCCTGCCGGCTCTCCGCATCTATGTTTCGTTCTGAACTCATTTACATTCTTCCCTTCTGTTGATGAAGCATGATGCATTCTTGAAAAGCCTAACCCGGAAGAACTCATATCTCATAGCTTTTAGCCACCAGCTACGAGCTATCAGCTCATTTTCTCCCTGATCCATCGTCAAAAGAAGTTGAAACCATCGTTGATTCTGCAAGAACAGGGTGATAGTAACGATAATGCCTTTTTTGAATATCCATGTATTTTGACATTGCAAAACCGGCAGGGAATTTGGGCATGGCAAGATATGGCATGGAATTCTTTTTGAAGTCTTCCAAAAGTTCTTCGAAAAAACTTTCCTTTTCCCTGTTACTCACAAAAGTCCTCTCTATCCTGTATTCAAAACAGATTTCACGTCCGAAGATTCTTTCAACTTCTTCAAAATGCTCTGGACCGGCAAAGTATTCCGGCTTAACCTCGACGTTCACCTTTAAATAGATGGAAACTTTTGTGGTATCGTCAGCAATAGGGCGTGAATCATCCCAGACTTCCACAACCAATCCATTCGACAGGGGAATCTCCTCAACCAAATCCATAGTTGTTCTAATCTCCTGTTTTTTACACTTAGAAACTTTGACAGGCTCTGAATTGTTTTAATTCTTGACCTGCGATTCCACTTCTCATATAAATAAGCTTTCCTGTTAAGAAAAGCCCCTACGGTTTTTCTTTTAGCATATCTGAAGATTAAAGTGTAAAGTAAAATGGTAATAGCTCAATAAACAGAGGATTACATTTTTGAAATGTTGGTCTTGACCCACGGTAAGCGTTAACTGAAATTAGAAATTAGAAATTAGAAATTTGGCCTCCCAGCTTTTGTGGTGTTAACTCGTAAACTCATTTCATCGCCCCCCAATTTCTAATTTCCAATTTCAAGTCTCAAGCAGTAAAGGGCTACGATCCACAATCATTCTTACATACTTGGATTTGACCCTATTTATTGAGCTATTACTAATTGATTTTGTTACAGGATATGGTATCCTTTAGCATAATTTTGGGCGCAGTGACATGGAAGCATTACAAAAATGAAAGGAGGGAGCCCATGTAAGATTTCAATAAATCGGTGATGGCTATCGGAAAGTGGGGACACAGTGTATCTGATATCTTATAAATTAACAAGAAAGGCAGGTAGGAGGTAGGAGGAAAAATGTTAGTTAAAAACTGGATGAGTAAAGGTGTTATGGCCATTGGCGTGGATGATTCCATATATCACGCCATTGAGCTACAAAAGAAATATGATATCCACATATTGCCGGTCATAAAAAAGGGGAAGGCGGGGATAGTTGGAATTGTAACCGACAGAGATATAAAGAGGGCCTCGGTACCAGATGGCATACCATTGGATATCCATGAAGCCGTTTACCTCACTTCGAAAATTAAGGTAAAGTCGATCATGACTTTTCCTGTGATTACCGTTCCACCCGACCACACTTTGCAGGAGACGGCTGAAATCCTGACCAAGAACGACATATCCGGTGTTCCTGTTGTAGATGACAAAGGTCAGGTCGTGGGCATTATCACTCAGCGTGACATTTTGCGCGCCTTATTGTCCGTTATCACCATGGATAATACAGGATATCAGTTTGCTTTTAAGGTAAAGGATCAACCAGGGGCAGTATCTGATGAGCTGGTCAAAGTGATCCATGATCATGACGGCCGCATTGCGAGTATCGTGACCTCCTATAAGAAAGCGCCCATAGGTTATCGTTATGCCTATATACAAGTATACAATCTTGATCCTGAGAAGCTGCCTCAGCTTATTGAAGTATTCAAAAAAAAGACCTCCCTGCTCTATGTTGTGGATTCCATTCAGGACAAAAAGGAGATTTATGGGGAGTAAATGACGCTTCATCGCTTATCTTTTTCTGTGCAAAACACTACATAAAGTTAACCATGTTTTTATCAATGAAAATCGGTGTTAATAGATCATGCGCGTAATAAAAGGTCAGCTTTACGGAGCGATCACTATCGTCTTGATAATGGGTTCCCTTTATCTTTACAGGTTTTCCGTTCAACACTTCCTGCCCTCCAACAATGTCGAAAAAAAGGCAGGGTCAGTGGTTGTTGAGCTTGACGGTGATACAAACCGCAGAGGGATATACTTTATACCTCCTGACACTCCGGTTTCCGGTCTTTTCAAAATAGCAAGGGTGGCAGATATAAAAAGATTTGACAGAAAAAACCTTTCCATTGTTCTTGGCGCCGGTGAAAAGGTCGTAATAGAACCGGAAAACCGATATTCCCGCCGCTTTAAAATAGAGAAGATTAATGCCTCCAAGAGAATTGCCCTCGATATGCCGATCGGCATCAATAACGCGACACCATATGAGCTCACCCTTATCCCGGGAATCGGGAAGAAGACGGCTCAGGCGATAGTAGAATTCAGGCGAATGTCGGGAAGAATTATCAATATCGGTGACCTGTTAAAGATTTACGGCATTGGGGAAAAGAAGCTCTCAAGAATCAAAAAGTATCTCTATATTGATGGTGATTAAGAAAAAAACCGGCCTTGACATAGGAATACTGAGATGATAGTAAGAGCCCAGCTTGAAACTTGAAATTGGAAACGAGAAATTTGGGAGAGGTGAAGCGAGTTTACGAATTGGATGTTTACAAGCTGGCAGAAGCGTTATAAAAAATGGTCTGGCACGACTTTGATAAGTGAAGCAAAATTGAATGGCGTTCATCAACAATACGAAAGTATGAAGGACAAATTTCTAATTTCTAATTTCAACGTTTCGTAAACGCTTACTAATAACCAAATCTATATGTGTCGGGGCGTGGCGCAGTCTGGAAGCGTACCTGAATGGGGTTCAGGGGGTCGCAGGTTCAAATCCTGCCGCCCCGACCAGGTTAAATATATCTCCGCGGTTCCGTGTTCCACGTTCTAAAAAAGGCGCTCCAGCAATCCTTTGATATTGCCTATCTTTATAATATCCATATTTGTTTCCGAAGACAGATTGCGTGAGAGGGTTCTGGGAAGGATACAGCGGTTGAAACCCATCCTTGAAGCTTCTTTAATCCTGACTTCTTGCTGACTTATTCCCCTCACCTCCCCTGTCAGGCCAATCTCGCCGAATACAACAGTACCCGGATCTACCGGACGGTCAAGAAAACTGGATGCGATGGAAGACACTATCCCCAGATCAACGGCGGGTTCATCCACCTTGACCCCGCCGGCAACATTGATAAAAATATCATGATTGCCGAGGTGGAGACCGCATATCTTATCCAGAACGGCAATTAGCAGAGACACCCTGTTATGGTCAACCCCGATGGAGGTTCGCCTCGGCATACTCAGGTTCGTAGAACTTACCAGTGATTGAATCTCCACAAGTATCGGTCTTGTCCCTTCAATACTCGGCACTACGACGGAGCCGGCAGCGCCTTCAGGCCTTTCCGCTAAAAAAAACTCCGAAGGGTTTGACACCTCACACAAGCCATTATCTCTCATTTCAAAGACACCGATCTCATTGGTCGGCCCATATCTGTTCTTTATACCCCTTATAATTCGATACGAGTGTCCCGAATCTCCCTCAAAATAGAGGACTGTATCCACCATATGTTCCAGAACCTTGGGACCCGCAATGGCTCCCTCTTTGGTAACATGGCCTATCAGAAAGACCGGTATGCCCGTTTTTTTTGACAGGAGTATAAGTTGTCCTGACGCCTCTCTCACCTGCGACACGCTGCCTGGCGCGGAAGAGAGGGTGGATGAATATACTGTCTGAATAGAATCTACTACCACGACGTGTGGTTTTATCTCTTTTATCTGTCTCAGGATGTTTTCGAGAGCTATCTCAACGAGTACCACAAGATTTTTCGATGAGGCGCCTATCCGTTTTCCTCTGAGCCCGATCTGTTTCGCCGACTCCTCTCCGGTTATATAGAGAACCTTGAGATCTTTTTCGGCCAGATTATGCATAACCTGAAGAAGAAGGGTCGATTTTCCGATTCCTGGGTCGCCGCCAACAAGTATCGCCGAACCGGCCACGATACCGCCACCTAAAACCCTGTCCACTTCATCAATCCCAACCTTGAGTCTCTCAGTCTCATCAGCCTCAATGGAATCAATCGGTATTGGGAAACTATTAAACTGAAGCTCAGGGACAATACCTGTATCCGAAACCCTTATCTCCTCTTCAACAAACCGATTCCACTCACCGCAGGAGGGGCATTTCCCCAGCCATTTTGGCGATTGATAACCGCAACTCCGGCAGAAAAAAGTGGTTTTTATCTTCTTCAATGGAAATTACCTAACAGCCTCATTAGTGATTAATGTCCTCAAGTAATTGTAACTACTCACGTAGGCAGGCTGAAGCTGTTGTAGGCTGAGTAGGCACTTTTGTAATTATTTAGCCACCGATCTACGCGGATCACCACCGGTATTTTTCTCTTGTTTCCTGTCTCCACGCAGTTATTTCGTGTTTTCGTAATTTTCGGACTTTCGTGATCGTTTTAAATTCTTTTGCCACTTCTGCAAGAACCTTACAATTAAAAGACTAAGAGACTTCAGCCTACCCACCTGTATAGTTACGTGATTTCTTTGTATTTAAACCTATCTGCGTTCATCTGTGTGAATCTGCGGCTGAGTAGTTACAAGTAATTTTTCTATGATTTCCTCCAATTCCGGAGCCAGAGTTTTTGCCATGGAAAAATCTTCCACAGCCTTTAAAGTATCGTCTGACTTAATATACGCAAGTCCTCGATTATAATAAGCTTCAGCAAAGTCAGGAATAATCTCTATAACCCGTGTGAAATCTAATATGGCTTCTACAGGCAAATTCAGGGAAGTGAAGGTCATTCCCCGGTGAAAATAAGCCCTGGCATATTCCGGGTTAAGCTCAATTGCCCTGTTATAATTAAAAATAGCGTCTTCATGGCCTCCCAGCTGACTATAAACACACCCTCTGTTAAAATGGGCTTCAGGAAAATTATTATGATTCGCTATGGCCATATCATAATCAAGTATGGCCATATTGTATTCACCCAGTTTTCCCCTTACATATCCCCGGTTATAATAAGTTCTGGCATCTTTAGGGTTTATTTCGAGAGACTTATTATAATAGGAAATGGCCTCGTCGAGCCTGCCCAATTCTTCACAGGCAAATCCCTTATTACTGTATGCGTCAGCATATTCCAGGCTTAGCTCCAGCGCCCGGTCATAATACTCGATGGCTTCTTCGGGTTTGCTTATCTTACCCATGTTTACGTAGACACAGGCAAGCAGCCAGTTTTTATCTTCAATTGTAAACCTTCTATCAAGCAATAAGGGGTTTTCGTTGTCTTTTAGTTCCCAGTACCTGCCTGTTTTCGAATAAGTTTCTTCCAGGTTAAATGGTTCGCTCATGATCGGGCCTACGCCCAAATCCACCATCATCATGCAATCATTGGCCAGTTTAAATAAACAGGCATTATGCCCTGCCCCTATCGGCAGTTCGCCGGGCAACACTATCTCCGTTACGCCCAGGGGCAAAACTGAAAAATCGAGAGAAGCGCCCAGTATATAAACCAGCATGGCATAACTCAGACACTGAGCTTTTCTGTATTTAACCACCTCCACGAGATCAAAAAATTTCTCCTCATCACTGGATTCAAATTCCTGTCTTATCACTATACCGAGATTTCTGATTATAGTCTGCTCCACCATTATAAGATTTTCCAGCGGTATCTGCTCTAAGGAATATCTCTTTCTCGTTGTTTGAAGAACATCATACCAGAAATCCATAAACGGCTTTTTCTGACTCGTTTCATCTTTCCAGCCATAGACTATGCGCGCCAGTTCCCCGGCCACATCTGAAGAATAGGACAGATCTTTCACCCGCTCCACAATCCTGGCGGCAGGCTTGCCATGCTCCATCATTTCTCTCCCTCATTTGCTTTGAACTTCAAGTACGCCAAATGGATCCCCAAACCTGTTCTCATAAACAAAATCCTTTAAATCTTTCCTTGGTATGGCGCCCTTCTTTACTGTTTCTGCCGGCCTGCCCACGGGAATAGAGACGACCAACTCATACTCATCCGGAACTGAGAGTATCTTTTTACATATGTCCTGATCCATCAGTCCGACGACAACCGTCCCCAATCCAAGCTCATGGGCCTTGAGACAGAGATTCTGGACCGCCATGCCAAGGTCAAACATGAACCAGTCAGAAAATTTCGTTGCCTTTCCTCCCTTCTTGTACCCTGAGGCGCCGGTCTTTGCGCATCCAATTATCAGTACAGATGCGGCCAAAGAACACTTGGTTGCCGGATTATTCTCACCATAGGCTCCGGTTACCTGCTTGATCAGGTCTCGGTCTCTTATAACAATAAATTCCCATACTTGAGTATTTGCCCATGAAGGAGCCCACCTGGCAGCTTCAAGTATTGCCTTTATTTCTTCATCAGTTACATAATACTCCGAGAATTTCCTGACGCTTCTCCTCTCCAAAATTGCCTCTTGAAGTTCCATATCTAACCCATCCTTTTTATTTATTAAATCAAAAACGTATTGAACATAATAAGTTTTTAATATTATATGTCAAGGATCAAAATACCATGGCAATTGAATATATGAAAATGCGCGCCGGATAGAAGTAACGACTTTGTACAAAAAGGGGGCATGAAATTA
>JAUWNZ010000112.1 GCA_030612385.1 Pseudomonadota bacterium
CCATCCCTAATAAGATCAAACAGGTTTTCTACATTATAGCTTGCGACCTTAAAGGTTTTTGCTTCTATTGATGTTATGAAGCACAGCGAAACAAATAAAATTGATAAAATTATTTTTTTGAACATACCTGAATCCATTTTACCCCATTATTATACACTAATGGTGGAGCAACCTGTCTTTATCTGCCATTATCGCTCAACGCCTCCTGAATGTTATGGCATTTAATGCAAGAGATCAGCGGCGCGGTTTGCCGCGTCCGCTGAATTGGCGAAAACCGGAAATGTCCACAGTTTTCCCACCGGCGCATAATCTTTAAAATGGCAGCTTGAATATTTTTGAATTGTTTTTCGCTCCAAAGCTGTCCAGCGCATTTTTCCCAAGGTCAAGGCGGCTGACCAGTTCATTATTTATAGAAGCTAAGTGACTAAACTTTAACTTTAAATCATCAGATGGACCATTCACCTTTGCATAAACAGCGGGTCTTAGTTTTCTCTCTAAACTTGCGGACTCCTTTTTTACTAAATTCCCCACAGCTTTTTTCATAATCTGATCAAGATCCGATGAAATATCTGTTTCATAGTTATCAAGGGTTCCTGTTATATCAACCATTAAGCTAAATCCGGTTATATCAGATAAAGTTGAAGAGATGGTTTGCGCAAAAAGTGAATCCGCCCTTCCCCCTTCAGTCGTAAACTTTACAGATCCAAAATTTGCAACAGTCTTTATTTTAACAGCCTCCCCCTTTAATTGACTGTTTAGTGTAAGATTCATGAGGCCTTCTTTTAAAGTAAGCGGCAATTCTTGATGGTCAGACAAGGTCATCTCCTGCAACTGATATCCCTTAATACGCATATTCAGGGTATCTTTTGATTTAGTTGGGACAATATGGTCAAGGCTTCCTTTTATTTCAGCAGATTTTACGCCTTTTAACTTATCTCCTGAAAAAATAAATGTAAGAGGTATCCCAAGTATATCCTGATCCGTGGTAATATTTCTTATTTTGCCACCGATATCCCCGGCTTTAAGCTTTACAGACGCGTTTATATCGCGAATCAAAAAATCAGGGAGAGGAGATTTCTCTTTATATACAATGTTTATCCCCTTGCCTCTCATGGGCTTAACGGCTTTGTGCCCGGTTTTTTTATCCTTTTCTGCGCGCTTTAGAGCCGGCTTAATTTTTTCATACCAGAAAAAGGCCCTGTCTGTCCATTCTCCGATTTTTGGCCCCAAAATGAGACGGCTTAAATTACCAAGGCCGGTTGGTGAAATTGAATATTTAGCCTTTAGTCTGCGAATATCTTCGAGTGGCGCTTTTTTCGCCTCATCCATACGTTTTTTCAAAGATGCCAGGCTTGTCTCAAACTCTCTATGCGCATCTTGTATCTGTTTAAGATCACTGTCGATATCTTTTTTGATTTCAGCCGCTTCACTCACACCTTCCAATATACCGCTCACCCCCTCTTTTTTTGCGGATTTAATTTTTTCGATCCGTTTTTTATATTCATCAAGTTTTTCTTTGTCCGGGATTTCATTTAATATACGCTCCCATTTCAATTCTTCAGCCTTTATGTCACTATCAAGTGTTCTTATCAGTTCAAGGGAAACAAGATTTTCTTTCTCAAGGATCTCATCGACATCGGGAATTTTCAATGAAGGCAGAGAGAGTGTTTTGCCTTTTCTTTTCTTTAGATCGTCTGAAATTTCCCTGGGTTTTTTTCTGATTGCACCGGATTTTCCCCTATGTGTATTGATTTGTACCTGGTCAAGGTTCATTTCATCAATGACAACCTTGCGTCTTAAAAGATTTAATCCGTCAAGAGAAAAACCGATATCCGCGATCTCCACTGCGTTTGTCATGGGTTCGTCGGGATTGGTAATCTGAAGACGTTTCAAAACAAATCCAAGTGGAGAGAGAGTTAAATCAGCATCATCCAGCTCAACTTTTGCCCCGACCATATCTGTTCCGTATTTCTCAATCATTCTCTCTACAAATACAGGCGCAAAAACAAACCAGATAAGTGAGAGAAGGACGGCAAAACAGAAAAAAAACATTAAACCCTTCCAGCGTATCCACTTTTTCATGATGCACCTCCCCATCCCGATGCTGCTTTATAAAGATTGTAAATTTTGCCGGCCCTTAAGCCCTGCACGATTTTGGTCTTTTCTACCCATGCCATGACATTTGTACGGTATTTAACGATTAATATATTCATGATGATGAAGAGGGGGATAAAGAGGATTAAGGAGAAGAGAAGACTTCCCATGACAATGGAATTGTTGAAATTTTCAAGCCGCCATAAGGTAGAATTATAGATAGATGTCCATAGCCCTTCAAGGTTACTTGCAGTCAGGACAAAAAGGCCAATCCTGTGAAACAGTGGATCTATAATATAAGCGATTGCCGAAAAGACCCCCAGCCCTACTACAAATGCTGAAAGATTTACCCGAAGAAGTAAAACCAGCAATAGAACAAGAAGATTATGCAGACTCAAAAACGGTGTCAGACCCGCAATCATGGAGAAACAAAAAGCAAGACTGATCTGGTGCGGCTCAGCCTCTGAGTTTAAAGCCTTAAACAGTTTAAAGAGAATTTTAAGCATTTTGACCTCCTATTGTTTTTCAGCCTTTCCCATGGGGTTCAAATCCTCTATGTCTCACCATTAAAAACAAGTAAAACCCTTTCTATCATATTCAATGCGGCCCGGCATGTTGTGCCGTTGAGAACCATGATGCTACAAAACGACAGTTAAATACTGCTTCTAAGTTGCCCTCTGTTTGAGGTTGCAATTTCTTTTCAATAGAGAAGTTTTTCTGCTTTACCGGAATGTTGTGAATTCTAGCTGCACGGTGAACTGTTGCAATTATTGTAATGAGGATTCGCGAGTGGACAACCCTTGGAAATCATACTTTTTGATTAAGGCATACAGGAGCGCCCTTGAAACTCCCAATTGTTTCGCGGTCCTGGATTTGTTCCAACTATTGGAAACGAGAGCTGATTCCAATAATTTTTTTTCAACCTCATCTTTCGACTTCCTGAGAATGTTAGGATGTTGCTTGGCTGAACATTGCAAGACGCTGAACTTCCAGTTAGTTGTCAGGTAATCAGGCAGGTCATTAACGCTGATGCACTTCTTGTCACTTACCTGGACAGCTCGTTCCAGGACATTTCGTAGTTCTCGTATGTTTCCAGGCCAGTTCCAATCAGACAAGATATTTGGTATCTGTGGATCCATTCCACCAATATTAAAGCCATATTCGCGGTTGAAAGACTCAAGAAAATGCAGGGCAAGAAGGTAAATATCATCTTTCCTCTCCCTTAGTGAAGGGAGGTTAAGACTAAGGATGCCCAAACGATAGTACAAATCACTTCTAAATGTCCCTTCCCCAATCATCTTTTCCAGGTTTCTGTTTGTGGCTGAGATTACACGGAAATCGAGCCTTACGATTCTGTTCCCCCCTATCCTTTCGATTTCGTGGTTTTGTAGAACCGACAATAGTTTCGGCTGCATTGACAGGCTTAGTAATGAAACCTCGTCTAAAAAGATTGTCCCTTGGTTAGCCAGCTCAAACTTTCCGACCTTTGTACCCTTTTTGGCGCCGGTAAAGGCCCCTTCTTCGTAACCGAAGAGCTCGCTTTCCAGGAGGTCGGCCGGGATTGCTCCGCAGTTGACGCGGATAAACGGGCCGTCTTTTCTGGGACTTGCCAAGTGAATGGCATGGGCAAAGAGTTCTTTCCCTGTGCCGGTTTCTCCGGTAATCAAGACTGAAGAGTTGCCATGGGCATAGTTTTCAGCCAGTTTCTTGCTTGCTATAATCTCATCGCTCATTCCGATAATATTTTCAAAGGTATATTTTGCCGCCCGTAACTTGCGTAATTCCTGTTCGTAATATTTTAACCTATTCTTTGTCGAATTGTATTTTTCAAGAATGTTTTCCATCTCCCTTGCATCTCTGAAGATTGTAATCGATAAGGCCCCTATGATTTCGTCGCCTATTTTGAGAGGGATACGGTGGATGAATGTCATATCGCCGGTTATCGTCCTGAAGGGGAGACCGAATCTGGGAACGCCTGTCTTCAGAACCTCAAGCAGTTCATTATGGTGAGGCACCGCCACTGAAAAATGTTTTCCTATTATACCGGAGTTTTTTATTCCGGACAGCTCTTCATTCTTCTTGGTCCTGAATAGACATATACCGTCTTTGTTAATGACAGTCATTCCTATATAAGGATTGCAGTCCAGGGCATCCATAACGAATGCTTTTTCATCGGTTGTCATGCCGCGATTACCTCCCTCCGCAAGATTTGCACGCCTTGAACTTGAAGCTTGTAACGAAGCTGCCGGATTTTGATTTTTTACGAAACTGTCAAACTAAAATTACTGCAAAAATAACAGATGTTCATCTTAGTGTCAAATAAATTTACATGTAAAGATATTTAGCGCTTATATTGTTAATAGTTTCAGTCTGTTATGAAAAAGAGGCGCATAGGCTGTATTAATTATTTATTTATTCCCGGTATATCCCTCAAAACTCATCTTAAAAAGTATCGTAAATACAATAGGTTGCCTGGAACACACCGAGAGATGAGCCTGGCCCCAAAATTGCTTTACAACATGTTTGTGGCTTGTGGATGTTGTGTGAGTTGTCCAATGCTTTAACCTTAATATTGAGTGGAGGATTTAAATCATGGCCTTGTTTGCGTTCCTGTCTCAAACAGACAGCATTGCGGCTGAATATTTTAGTAAAGTCCTGCACAAAGGGGAAACCCACAGATTGGTGATTGTGCCTTCCGTTGAAGAGGCGCAGAGGCTTCACCCCGATTTTGTGATGGTGACCGCCTATGATGAGTATAATGAATACACCCTTGCAAAGGCATGGAGTGAAGAAATTAAAAGGACTTTACCATCGACAAAACTCATCCTCGGAGGCCCCGCTCTCAGGAGCAGGCCGGTTGCGTTCTTCAAAAATCTTAATGCCGATTACGCCTTGAGAGGCGAAGCTGATTTTACATTTCAACCGCTTGTGGACGAAATTACAAAAGAGAGACCGGACCCGGAA
>JAUWNZ010000285.1 GCA_030612385.1 Pseudomonadota bacterium
GAAGGGATTGCGACATGGGTTTGTGTGCCCCGTTTTCTCCATCCCCACAGATCGGAATAGCCCTGACATACGAAGGGATTGCGACTCGTCTGCTATGATTGTTTCGTATTGAGGATCGACCCAGAAATCTATCGGAATAGACCTGACATACGAAGGGATTGCGACACTATTCAGTGGTGAGTGTTTAGTGGGCAGTGATCAGAAAATCGGAATAGACCTGGCATACGAAGGGATTGCGACCTGCTATTCCGTCCATTTGCACCTCAGGAAATCGGGGAACAACATACATATAGTCGTAAAATTCGTGCAAAAATGGCAAAAGAATTACCCCTACGACCGTTGAACGGTGAACCATTTTTTGTTTCCGGCTTGTCCGGGTCAGGGAATAATGAATATCGAACGAATCTTCAAAGGTAATAGTTCAATAAATAGCGGAAGGCATATGGCAGAAGCATGTAGCGGAAGGCTTCAGCCTTCCATGGGCTTCAGTCATACTGTGTTACGTGAATATGGAGACCTGAAGGTCTCCGCTACAGAGGGCTGTGCAAAGCTCAAAGGCATACTACTACCCTCTACGCCCAAACCCTGCTTCAGAAGATGGAGGCAGCTACGTGTCTGGATTTGCCCCTATTTATTGAGCTGATACCTTCAAAGCTTATTAAACCTTCCGGTTCAACATTTCATCAAATCTTCATAGAGTTGTCATAGTTACGTAACAATGCCCTGTTACCGTCTCTTTCAAATTGCATCCCTTTGGGAAATATTAAATGGAGGAATTAAGAAAGTGAAGTGCCATGTTATTGAAAAACAAGGGTTTTCTATTGTCAGGATTTTCGGTTCGATCAACGGGCGTGATCCTCTCTTTATAAGGAGGGTTCTGCATTCAGGCATCAATGAAAGGCAACCCAAAATAGTTCTCGATATGGGCGATCTGGATGACGGCGGCAGTATAGCCGCTCAACTGGGTATGCTCGCCACATTTCAAAAAGAGGTGGATCTTATGAGTGGATATCTAAAACTCTGCTCACTCGGGCCACAGATGAAAAACTGCTTTCTAAAATACAGGCTGGATAAGATATTCGATTTTTATGAAGACTTAGCAAGCGCTGAAAAGAGCCTTTGGGGGAGAACAAAATATGAAGAAAAACAGCGACATACTGGAGCTGCAGCCTGATATCTTCAGGATTAAAGGACATCAGACCAGCAGCCATAGTTATATTATCAAGGGAGACTATGGGAATCTCCTCATCGATTCCGGTGTAGATACTAATTTTCCCGCGCTTCAGAAATCTCTTTTGAAGATTGGATTAAAGATAAAGGATATAGATATAGTGGTTAACACCCATGAACATTTCGATCATATCGGCGCAAACCGCTATTTTCAGGATCATGCACTCATCGCTGCCCACCGTTTTGCGGCGACAAAGATAACCCTCGATGACAGATATGTAACACTATACAAATCTGCCGATCTGAATGAGATTCCACTGAAAGTTCACCTCTGGCTGGAAAGCAAAAGTCGATTTGATCTCGGTAACTACAGCCTCAATATCATCCATACCCCCGGTCATACCTCGGGGTCGATATGCATCTACGAACCTGTTAGAAAAATCCTTTTTACAGGCGATACCGTCTTCGCCGGCGGGACACTCTCATACATTGCTGAATCGGGAAGCGTTGGCGATTATATCAATTCCATATTATCACTGAGCACGAGGCAGATTTCAGAGATATACCCCGGCCACGGCGAAATATCGACAAATCCGAAGGAGGATATTGAGAATGCAATCCGGAATGCATACTCCTTTTTAAAGGGTGAAGACGGGATCGAGATCACCCGCTTTAGAGAAGACAACGTAAATAATGCTGCTGGTTAGTCCTTAGGGTCTGTCAGGAGATAAGTATCACATTTATGCATCTCATCTTCAGGCCATCTTTAGCCGATCCTCAATCGCAAAATCCTCGAAATAGCACAACTATTCCTCTGCTTTTGTTCAATCGTATCGACTAAATCCAACCTGAATCTGAGCGCCCAACCGTAACGCCTATTCCCTGACAGACCCTTAGCTTTCTGCGGTGAA
>JAUWNZ010000056.1 GCA_030612385.1 Pseudomonadota bacterium
CCAGGATGAGGAGCGCGTTTTTTGCGACTGCTCCATCCGTTTGATGGCCTGAGGTTGGGGAGTCCCCCAAAGTTACGTTCAAAAGAGCGCTCCTCATCCTGGGCGATGGCGCCACCGAAGGGGGGCCATCAAGTTATTCTATAGTTCCGCATATCTCCACATATAGAGCGATATGCAGAAAACTGATTCCATAGTTCCTGTTCAATTACACAACTAAATGAGGTATTTCAAGGTGTTATCTAATAACAAATTATCTTGGCTGTCCGGTCCAATATTTCATAAACCCTCAGGACATACTTGATGCATTTGTAAAAAGTCGGAAAAATACTCCTTTGTCATTCTGGTGAGCCGAAGCCCTGAGTATAACGAAGGGGATAGCGAATAATCTGATATCATTGAGATTCTTCGTCGCTCCGCTCCTCAGAATGACACTATGTGGACTTTTTACGAGACTATCATACTTAAATCATTATAAAATGACTTATAATCTCTTCACTGATTTTTTGCAATAAGATATTTTAACTTTTCTGCATAACATATCATTTTTCAGAATATGTAGGAAAAGACGATTCTCAATGCCGGCTATACCTTCCGCATTACAGGAACAATTTGAAGAATATTTGCGAAACAAGCCAATTCCAAACAGCTCGCAAGGGGCTTATAAAAAATGGCTGCGCTATTACCTGGACTTTTGCCGGAAGTATAATTTTCCCCCTATACGTAAAGAGAGCCTGCCCCACTTTATCCGAAAATTGCAGGAAAAAAAGCAAGCGAAGGTGCAACAAGAGCAGGCAGTAAAGGCGATAACGCTGTATTATGAAACCCTTAAAACAAAAGGCCTCTCCAACAAAAAACCTGCGCCCCAAACTTCAAGTCCTCCGGGATTCGCCACTCTCAAAGACAAAAAACACTTTTCTGTTCATGAGGCTGTTGCCAGGCCGATTCAATATAAAAAGGTCATGCCGCAGCCTTCTCGCGATTCCGAACCATCATCAACTGTTCATGACAGTGTTAGCCCATCTGGAAAGGGGTATGTTGAACGGGAAAACGGCGCTTCCTGGGAAGCGGAATACTCTTTGCTTGCGGATGAAATTCATGTGCGGCATTATTCTTCCAAAACTCTCAAGACGTATAAAGGATGGGTTCGGAAATTTCAGACCTTTACAAGCAGCAAGACCCCGGAATTGCTGTCATCGAATGATGTCAAAGAGTTCTTAACATTTTTGGCTGTGAAGCGAAAGGTGGCATCCAGCACACAAAATCAGGCGTTTAATGCGCTTTTGTTTTTTTATCCACATCCTGCACAAAGAATTCGGAGAGATCGACGGAGTTGTCAGGGTGAAGCAAAAACCCTCTATTCCTGTAGTGTTATCTCGTGAAGAGATTGACACTATCTTGAAACACCTGGGGCCGCCATATGACCTTGTAGTAAAATTGCTTTATGGATGTGGACTTCGGCTTTCTGAATGCCTGGGTCTTCGTGTGCATTGCATGAATTTTGATGCAGGCATCTTAACTGTTCATGACGGCAAAGGTCAAAAAGACCGGACAGTGCCACTCCCTGAAAAGATCCTTCCGGAACTCCGAGGGCATCTTGAATCATTGAAAGACCTTCATAAACGGGATCTTAAACGGAAATATGCCGGAGTGTTTTTAGTGAATGCATTAGAGCAAAAATACAAAAATGCGGCAAAGGAGTTTATCCGGCAATGGTTCTTTCCTGCCAAAAACCTGACCCGTATACCGGAGACTGGAGAATACAGACGGTATTATCTGCATGAAACGCATGTACAAAAGGCAATAAAGGAGGCAGTGGGCAAGTCAAGAATTTGCAAGCGGGCCACAGCCCATACCTTTCGTCACAGTTTTGCAAGTCATTTGTTACAGGCAAATTATGATATTCGCACTATTCAGGAATTATTGGGTCACAGTGATGTGAGAACCACGATGATTTATACCCATACCATTAAGAGCCAGACCAAAAAAGAAGCGAAAAGTCCTCTTGATTTTTAGGAGGTGAAAAACATGTGTATTGCCGAGCGCATGAATGATCCTGAATCCAGAGCGAACGGTTTGTAAATGGCGATTTTGTCTCCGTTACCGGATGGTGATAACACCTTCGCCTAAGGGTCTGTCAGGGAATAGGTGTTACGGTTGGGCGCTCAGATTTAGGTTAGATTTAGTCGATACGATTGAACAAAATCAGAGGAATAGTTGTGCTATTTCGAGGATTTTGCGATTGAGGATCGGCTAAAGATGGCTTGAAGATGAGATGCAGAAATGTGATACTTATTTCCTGACAGACCCTAAACAACCTGAAAGGGGATGTTAATCATGAAGAAGGCAGAAGGACTTTCGGCTGAATTTATGGATGACGGGTGTGCCCACACCGTGCCGGACAGCTTTTAACACCTTTTCTTTTTCCAGCGGAACTGTGCCGGCAAGCATGTGCACCGGCAGATACTCAAATGCCTCACCCACCATTGGCGTGCTGGGACCAAGCATGACGGTCTTGACGTTCTCTCCAACATTGTAAAGTATCTCTTCAGTTGTATTATTCAGGATAGAGGTCGAGGTCAGAAACAATACCTCCGCCCAGTCTCCAAGCTTTCCATAGAAATCTTCCGCATGGCCAATATCACGTGATATATCTATTATCTCCAGAGCGGCATTTCTCTCCTTGAAAATTTTAATAAGGGGGCCAAAAAAGCCCACCATAGCAACCCTTGTTCCCCTGCTAATATCAAATTTATCGAACATCACATTATTATTATTGTCCTCGGGGAGCGAAATCGCCTTTTCATAATTGAGCGCGTTTATAAGCGCAAGGGCCATGCTTCTTTCGATTGTGTTCATGCTCTTAATTTTTCCAAGGAGATCAATGGCAGGTCTGTCTTCGTAATCATGGTAACCTTTAACAACCGAGCAGGAATCTTTAGTGTCAAAATAGGTATAGGATAGACCCATCCCGCCGTCCGAGGTTGTAACTGCAGTGTACCCAAGGCCCAGACTCAATATCTCCACCTTTGTTTTTCTTGCCTTATCCGCGAACAAGTCATAAAGTCTTTTATTCAATTCCATAAATTATAGCCCCTCAAAACTCAGACAATCACTGTATCCTGATTATAATCCGGCGGAAAGAGTCTTAATACGTGGCATCTTCAGTATAAGATGCACCTCATCTGCCGCCTGCAGATTCAGTTCCTTTGTTATATCGGTTGGTTGTCCCGCACCTCCTTCTTATAATGGCAGGCTAACATCCACCTTATTTCCTTGTCCGGTTTTTGGGGATAGTTATAGTCTGGCAAAATCCCGAAAGTTGTTCACTGCAATAAAAAATTCCCGCATCATGATCACCCAGTAATACCTGCCGCGAGCTGTGAGGCAAAGATTGCCGCAACTATAACGCAATCCTCCCGCCAGCGCGAAGGCAAGAATATTTATCCCGAGATACTGAAAGATCTTTCCACCATACTTTTCCTTCAGCAATGCAAGATCTAATTCCGAACCGAAGAGCTTCATCAGAAAATCGTAGCGTGCCCGATCTTTTGGCGTAAAATCGCGAGAGGCCATAAGGGGACTCTGCCCATTGTTAAGGCGGTAAATATACTCCCGTATATCGAAGGTATTTGCATAGCATCTGCCTTTTAAGTACCCAATAGATCCACTCCCCAGACCCGCGTACTCATCATAATCCACAATGTACTCATCAATCATAGCATTAGCGTCTTTTTTGGCGAAACACCATGCCGATGAAAAGCGGTAGGACGGAATAAGTCGCTCCACGATCCGGTGATAAAATTTCTCCTCCTGCTTGTAGTCCACCAGACCAAGTGACTTTTCCACCATCTTCCGGGTAGAATCAGAAACCATCAATGGATAATAAGTAATTTGATCGATTCCTATATCGGTCAGGATATCCAGATCTCTGTTTAGAATATCTGTAGTCTGGGTGGGAAAATTGAAGATCATATCAGCATTCAAAGTATCAAAATATCCGAGTGTCGATTTCAATCGCCGTGCGATCGTCTGGCCACTTCCATACTTTTCGTATCGTTCCATTGCCTTCAAGAGCCCATCGTCGAAGCTCTGCACGCCCACCGAAAGTCGATTGACACCGGCCATTTTCAAGATTTTAATATTTGTCTCCGTCAGGTGATTGGGATTGGTCTCCACAGAAATCTCACGGACCCGAAAACAATCTCTGATTAGTGAAAGAGTCTTTTCCAACTCGTCCATCATGATAGTCGGAGTGCCTCCCCCCACATAGAGCCCCCCAAAATCATAACCATTATCTTTATAGAGCAGCACTTCCTTTCTGAGGGCGCCAAAATAATCACGGCAAAGCGTTTCATCAAGAACAACACGGTTGAAAGAACAGTAAGGGCAAAGCTTCTCACAGAATGGAATATGAACGTACAAAAGTCTGGACTGCTTCGAATCACCTGAGGGAATAACGGGTTTTTCCCCTTCATCAAAGTTCATGGTCTTTGCGAATTCTCGCCTGATTTTCCTGTTTATCAACCTGTTGATCAAGACTAACCTCCTCTACATCATCCGAAAAGTTGTGAATAACCGTAACAAACAAGGGGAATTTAATCAAGACTCTATGTGAGCCGTTCACGGCTTGAAATTAGAAATTTGGGAGACCTGCCCGTGCCAGCACCTGTCTGCGTGTGAACACGCATAAACAGAGATGAAACGAGCTTACGAGTCAGTACAAAAGCATGAAGGCCAAATTTCCAATTTCAATGGGTTTTTGATTTTACCTGACTTTATTGAGAAGCCACTAAATATGCAAATGACTGCTTGAACTTCTAAAAGAAATGATATATAAATTTACTCAGTGCAGTGAAGATAAAGTCATGAAGGAGGTTTGAATATAATGGCCGGAATGTTGAAAGGCACATTGGAATTAATCGAAAAGTACAAAAGCTCACATCCCCATTATGTGGAGTTGCTTGGTATATTGGAAGAAGTGCTGATTCTCAGGGAGAGATATCGACATAATATGACAGCGGATATCTTCCCTGTGAATGAAGACATTATTGAGAAAAAACTTTCAGGAGGGTTGCCGCTAATTGATTTTTCAGGTGGTGACTTTGACTTGACCGAACCCAAAAAATATTTCCTTGAGCTCTTGAAAATCGCAGAAAAGCAAGACCCGGAAGAAACCAGAGAGTTATCCGGGAAAATTGAAGACGGCACGATTGATTTCAAAAAAATGATTCGCAATTTTTTTACCATTGATGAGGATATATCGGAGGAACAGGAATATGAATTTCTTGATTTGATAGAGTTGTTTATAGAAGAAAGTCTGAGACCGGCTCTTGAGATAGTTGCGGAAAAATATGGCAGGGTCATTGCGGAAGCGGGATGGTCCGAAGGATATTGTCCTATATGCGGCAGTGAGCCGAAAATCGGAGAACTGAGGGAAGAAGAAGGGCGAAGATTTCTTTTCTGCAGCCAGTGCGGGTTTGAATGGAGTTTCATGCGAATTAAATGCCCATTCTGCGGCAATGAGGAACAGCGAACACTGGCATACTTCACCGTTGAAGATGATGAGATGCATCGGGTCGATGTGTGTAACGCTTGTAAAAGGTATATCAAGACGGTGGACTCCAGGGCTGCAAAAAGTGAGGCTAATCTTGAAGTTGAGGCCATTGCCACATTACATCTCGATATGCTGGCCAGTGAAGAGGGTTATATATGATTTTAGCGATGCGGGCGCCGGCGGCCATTTCTGCTTAATCGATGACTGACAATGATATTGTTAAGGTAATCGGTGTCCTGAAAGAGAAATTGGAGATTTGGGGGCTTCCCTTTGTCTCCTCTCTGTCAAATAGCAATCACAGTCCCTTTCAGATGCTCATTTCAACGCTCCTGAGTCTGAGGACAAAAGATGAGACAACAGCGATAGCCTCCCAAAGGCTTTTTTCTTTATCCGCCACCCCTGATGAGATGTTGAGACTTTCCGAAGAGGAGATCATCAGGGCGATTTATCCTGTGGGCTTTTACAGAAATAAGGCGAAGACCATACTTCACATCTGCCGGGAATTGGTTGACAGGTATGAATCAAGGGTTCCAGACACCACTGAAAAGCTTCTTACCCTGAAGGGGGTGGGAAGAAAAACCGCCAATCTTGTCGCAGCCCTTGCATATAACAGTGATGAGATATGCGTCGATATCCATGTTCACAGGATTTCAAACCGCCTGGGATACGTCGAGACAAAGAATCCTGAAGAAACTGAGTATTCACTCAGAAAAAGACTCCCTAAAAAATACTGGTCACTTTATAATACTCTGATGGTAGCCTTCGGCAAAAATGTCTGCCGCCCAATATCCCCCTTTTGTAGCAGGTGTCCTGTCTCAGTATACTGCGACAGGGTGGGAGTAATTAAAAGCCGATAGGTAACTAATGCCTGAACGAAAACCTCGTTCAGGCACGGTTTTGAGTTTTGGGTTTTGGGTTTTGAGTTAAAAAAAGAAAACAATCTCAGCGAGTTTGAATTTTCCAGACAAAACTGAAAAACCATATTTCAAGGTTTTCGTTCAGGCGCTAACTACTCAGCCACAGATTCACACAGATGAACGCAGCTTAGGTTTAAATACAAAGAAATTACGTGATTACGTGAGTAGTTACAATAAAAAAATATCAGTGATAATCTGCATAGATCGGTGGCGAGATAATTACAAAAGTTACTACTCAGCCTGCAACAGCTTCAGCCTAAACAACCTGAGGAAATAGTGGATGGAAATAAGTAGTATATACACGGCCTTTCCAGCCCTGATAATCGCCATCGTTATCCTGGCCAAGGCGGCGGACTGGTTTGTGGAAGGGGCCGTCGGCCTGTCCTATATCCTGCATTTACCTAAAATCCTTGTAGGAATAATAGTTATTGGACTTGCCACAACGGCGCCCGAGTTGATGGTATCGGTAATCTCTGCCTTTCAGGGAAAGCCGGAAATAGCGCTTGGAAATGCAGTGGGATCGGTTATTTGCGATGATGGTCTTGCGCTGTCATTAGCGGTAATTATTTCCGCAAGTCCGATATTGATAGCAAGGAATATTTTTAAGATAACAGCTCTCTTTCTCATTGTTATTGATATTGTTGCATACGTCATGTGCTGGGATGGAACACTCAGTCGTGGAGAAGGTATCCTGCTGGTTGGACTCTTTGCCGTCTATGCCATGGTTATGATTTGTATCAACAAACATAAGGATAAAGAAATTATAGCCGGAAAGAAGGAAGTTACAAACTTAAAAATTGTTCTTCTCTTTTGCCTTGGCATGGTAGGCATTTACATAGCGAGCCGCATTATTGTCTCCTCGGCAGTCTTTGTCGCTTATTACTTTCATGTTCCCGAAGCGGTTGTAGCCCTTGCAATGGTCGCGTTAGGCACCTCGATTCCAGAGGTGGCAACGTGCGTTACCGCTGCTCGCAAGGGAGAGGGTGGCATTGCGGTAGGCAATATCCTTGGGGCGGATATATTAAATATCTGCTGGGTTGCCGGTGTCTCGGCAATTGTAAATCCGCTTGTAGTTGGAACGAAAATGACCCATTTTATGTTTCCATCC
>JAUWNZ010000008.1 GCA_030612385.1 Pseudomonadota bacterium
CCTCCAGAGACAGACTTAGCCTTAAGCACTTCGCTCTCAAGAGCCTGAATTTTCTCCTGTTGAAAAGCAGATGTCCTTCCCTGCTGCTTCTCTTTGATCGCATACTCTCCTATCCACAAAACCAAGTCATCAGTTGTAAGGGCAGGTATAGACTTAGACTTCTGCCCCATTTCAGCTTCTTGCCAATTATCTTCCATCACCAAATTCCTCCATCCACTGTCATTTCATCGCTTAATATTGTAGCAGCAACATTAGGGAAGGTATAAGTTCTTACTTCGGAAGGGCCGGCAACTGTAAAATAAGCACTTCCTGTTCCACCCTTAGCAACAGGTATAGCTGTAGCGTTCCACTCACCTGTTGTGATAGTGCCAAGGGTAACTATTGAAGCCTGCCCTACATAAGCTGCATCAATATCTATACTATCAGCGTTTGCAACTATACGATTTGGAGTACCTATAACATCAAGAGTACTGCCTGTCTTTGTTAAACCAGTCCCAGCTACTATCTGTCCAGCACCAGTAAATTGTGTGAACGCAAGAGCCGTAGTATCAACTGTAATGGGATCATTAGTTGTTAAGACGAACCCAGCATCGGCATTCGCTGTACCCTCTTCCACAAAGGCGTACATTCCAGCAGTTACTTCTGCGTCAGCATCAGCATCTATAGCTCTTGTTAAGACAAAAGCAACTTCTGTTGTTCCCTCAGTAGTAACTTTGTAAATACCATTGTCAGCTCCTGTTGCTTGATTCTTAACAAGAATACGGTCGTTCAGGACTGTAGCAACACCATCAACCGTTAAGACTCCCGCTGCATTTGCCGTTAATGTCTTACCAATTCCACTACCCTCTGCTGTAACAGCAGGCAATGCAGCTGCTGTCGCTACATCTACGGAATCCTTAACATCTACTCCACCTGCTAATGCATCAGCATACTGCTTCGTTACAGCGTGTAGAGCACTTGTTGGGTCAGCATGGAGGGTTAAAAAGTCAGTTAAAGACCCACCAGACAATTTTAAAAAGTCCGCTTCACCTACCAGTTTTGATACGCCTCCCTGACCTACATACAGTTTGAAAGTATCAGTAGTCCAACCAGGTTCTCTGTCATTTAACGCTGGCAGTCCTGATGCTATTCCGCCTTTCACTTTTATAAGATTCGCCATTTTTCAATCTCCTTTTTGTTAAATTGTTTATCTACCATGAACCTCCATCCACAACCATGTCTGCTGAAACGTCGGCACCATCCTCTACGTTTAAAAGAGAAAGTGCCGTTGCTTTCGATAAGACTTCAGGCACACCCGTTTCGGCAGTGTTTCTGCCAAGCAGTGAAGCAGTTGCCATATCGTTCATCTTGACGAGGGTAACAGCTTTATTGATAATGGTCTGCGCTCCATCCGCCACAGAAGTAACGTCGCCTGAATGATTCGGATGAACGTACTTATTGTAAAGAGTGTCAAAATAAGTCTTCAGTGTCGTTTTCAGGTTCGTCCCGGATAATTTCAGGCTTGTCGGGTTTCCTGCCGGATCATGCACCACTTCGAGCACATCAGCATCAGCCAGCGCACTTAACGGATCCATTTCCTGTATTTCTATATCTGCCATTTTTTCACCTCAATATATTGTCCCGAAAAGGATTGCGTTATTGGCAGTTTCTCCCAAAGTCACGCCTCTCAGAATCTCTACGTCCACCTGAGTTATAGCAATTCTTGGGACACCAGTCCTTAGATTTTCTACGTCCGCCTGAGTTATAAAAATCGTAGCCATTACGAAATCACCTCCACTCCAACTTCCATGTCTGCGATATCAGCAATAAGTGTTGGTTGAAGCATATTGTAGAACAACATTTTCACTCTTAGTTTGTATATAATCCACTCTATCCGCATAACTTCTGAATCCGTCAAAATGTAGTAACGCCATTTACGTCTCCCAAGGGGTTGCCTGCCCCCAGTAAGTTGCCCCGTCCCAGTAGAAGGAGACAATTATCGTTTTCGCTGCTATTCCGTCCGATATAGCGGGTGCAGTGCCGAGAAATGTCACGGTGTCAGGCCATGTGATATCACGCCCTCCTTCCGCATCCTGTTTAATCGCCAGGAGGAGAGTCGTGACCTTGTTTGTGGGCGCTGTAAAGGCCAGGAATTCATTGTTTCCCCCGAAGGTAAACCGCCACGTATTTCCCGTGCGCCAGTCGATGGTCGTACTCCCGCCCGATCCGGTCACTGCCCGGAGGGTAAAACCCGCTGCATGTGTCAGAAAGTTAAATTCACCTCCCGCTTCAGGCGTAATATCCTCGACTACGTTTCCCAGCGCGCCCATCACACTTCGCCCTGCAGCGGCATTTGCGGCGGCAATCAGACTCTTACCGAATGCCGTGCAAACAAGTTCCTCGACTGCCCCGGGGCCGGCTGATGCCCTGCCTAACACAACATCAGTGGCTATAGTGGTGATTATCCCGCTCGGCATAGTAATGTTGCCGTTGGCATCCCAGGAGATTTCAGGGGCTCGGCCAATATGACCGCTGCCGTCGAAGTCGTAGGAAACATTAATCAGGTTTTCGGCATTAAACGATGTCCCGGCAAACGATCTCAAACCCTGCGCAACGGGTGAGACTGCCTGAGCGGCCGGGTCGGCAATAGTTTGATCGTCGAATATGTGTGAATCGTACGCCTCACACCGCATGGAGTAGCCGGCAAGCTTTTTTGTTGTCGATATAATACGATACTCGCTGGCTGTCAGAGCTCTGGCCGGAGAGGTGATCTCTATTATCTCCCCGCATTTCCGATCCTTCGCCTCCAGGTCACAATTCATCGAGATTTTTTTATCTGCATATTTCTGACGGCCGTAGATGTACGACAAGACTTTTTTGGCTGTGACATTTTCGGTCACAAAGGGCATTAGATATGCTTTGTCCGCCCCGAAATCCTGTATGTCCAGATTAATCTCTTTCTGATCATATTTGATGACGCCCCTTTTCGTCGAGGCATCCACCGGCGTTATGCTCATGGATGTAATCTCGCAATTATCGAAATATCCGTCGTGTTCGCCGAAGGATGCGACAGAACTTTGCTCGCCATCGACGGTGATCTCCCATTTACCGGTTTTATTGAGCTCGATCGAGCTCCGCGCGACAAAAAGAAGGTCATCCAGGACATCGCGTGTCTTCTGCTGTGCCGTGACTGCCCCATCACACATCCAGGACGCAACGGGCAAGGCCGCGGCGGCCGCGGTGAAACTATCTGTATCGACGTCCTGGCCTAAACCCCAGGTTGTATTGGTCAGGAGTTCTTTTATGACATTTGCAAAATTTCTTTCGGCGGTTTCGCCGTCCATCTCCATGCCCTTGACATCAGCCGTGAGGGTATAATATCCGCCGGAAAAGTCTTTCTGCTCCTTCACAAATCGAAGGAAAGCATATCCCGGATATGGTGACACCTGCGATCCATCATAGAATATATATTCGGATGTGTTAACGAGAACGTCCTTTCGCTTTACGCCCCTGTTATTTTCATGGTCGATCCATAATGATTCCAGCGTCCCGTAGCCGATGAGATAATCATAATGATCATCGGCCAGGTTATTCTGAATATTTCTAAGGGGAATATCCTTTGCGTGTCCGAAACAGATCGATATCGGAAAACCTATATCGAGAGCCATTGTCGTAAATTCATCGGTTGTGACTACTGCGGGGGGTAACAATGTTTCCAGACTCTCGTCGTCGCGCAGATTAACAGCAATAGAAAAAACGTCATCCATATTATAGCCTGTGATCTTGCCGCGGGCCAGTAATTGCAGATCCTCATCCCTGATCAGCACCTCTCTCCCTCGCAGTTCATCGGCGGCCGTTATTGTCTCCCAGGTATCATCGAGGCCGTTATCGACATTCATAAGCCGGATATGAACCGGTTCCGTCTGCTCGACACCAAAAAATACATCGGGGAGCGATTTTGTGATTTCAATATCTTCCATAAGGTCACCTCGATACGGTATCGATGCGGATATCCGCCTGTAGCTGCCATCGGAGGTTATCCTTTTCTTTCCATCGGAGGTTACCCGGTAACCGCCTGCAGTAACATCCCGCAATGCAAAACTAAGGGCACCGGAATCCAGCACTATATCGACGAGTAAATTCATACTAGCTCTTTAAGCCGGAGTGAGCCGCCTGAGACTATATCCATATAAATCAAGGTCCCGCTGTAATGATCGTCACGATAACAGAGGTATGCCCGAGAGGTATCGGATTCATTCTCGAAGAAGACCAGCTCGTCGGCGATTCCATAGGTATTCAGAGTGGTCAGGTCGGATTCCTTGTTGGTATTTCTGCTGCCGAATTGTAATGTCGCCACCCATTGTATCTCCCCATATTCCACCCTCTGCCGATGCTTCGATCTCATGGATATATCGCTATATGACTGCTCGGCTCCTCTCTCGTAACCGTAGGACATATTTCGCGTGAATGTATCCACCGAACCCAGGATCACGACCGTGCCGATCTCCCATTTTGCGATGTAGCTGCCGACTGCGGCGGCGGCGGCCGGTACTATTACAGCTAGCCAGCGATAACTGAAGGCGGTCAGCGGGATAAAAACCTTGTAGCGGCCAACCTGTGCATCCAGAGAGACGGCAATCTCACTACTCGAGAACGAGGCTCCCGACCAGTCTGTCCCGAGATCGGAGGCATGGCCCTTGATAACAACCTTATCGAAGTTAACATCGTTCAGGAAAACGGCCACAACGGTTTTAGCGCTGGAAAGATCGAATCTGAGCACTGGATTGCTATCGGATTTTGTGAGGGCGTTCATTCTCCAGCGTCTTTTCAGACGGGTCAGATCCATCACGTTCTTTTTTGCGTACCCCGCTGTCGTAGATTGTGCCGTTACCTCGGAATCGGCTACGGAGATAATGTCGTTTGAGAAGATGATCATTTACATCCCTCTCGCCGTGTTCTGTATCAGTTTCCGTCCGATCCCGCTTTTCATGAAATTCTCCAGCTCTTTCTTCACGACCGACCCGGTTGCCTCTGGCGTCCTTGATTCTGAAATGGTTAGAACGAAGGAAATATCATTTTTCACCTCGGGCGAATCGTAATTTCTCTGGTGAACGGGGATGACCTGCTCACCCTGATGGAGCTGGTACAGGCCTGTTTTCGGCACATAAGATGTCCCCTCCTGATAGCTCGATGCGCCGGCGATCAGATCACGTATATTGGTCAGTATGGATAATTGATCAAAGAGCAACTGTTCCTGACTCTGATATCCGGTGGCAATGCCCTTCAGTCCCTCCAGATTTTGCAGGACGTTGGCGTATATACTTTGGTATTCCAACGACGGCCGCTGGTATATCTGCTCGGACATTTCCAGATATTTCCCGAAAAGTTCCCTCAATTCATTTATCGCGCCGATTTTCTCTTCAGGGGTCTCAAACCCGGAGATATACTGAGCAGCATTCCCGCCGGTCATTGTCTGGATTTTGTTTTGGACTATATCCATCTGCTCTTGCACATCCTGAGGATTTGCCATGCTTGTCTTGATGCCGAATATTTGTTGCTCTATATCGTCGCTGACCCCGGCCCACATATCAACCAGTTTCTGTTGAGAATCCAGGATAGATGTTCGCAGGGCATCGATCTCCCTGTCATGGATAGCGTCTATCTTGCTTCGAAGTACTTGTTGCGCCTCCGTCATATGCCCGCAGATCGAGTCGAACAATCGCACGCCCATATCCCGAAATCTCTGGATAGTATCATTCGTTTCTGTATCGATCGACCTTAGTTTCTTTTGAAAATCATTAGTATCTTCATAGTCAACCATCACCTGATCATATAACTTCCTGATCGAAGCGCGTCTCGCAGTTTCCTCCTGTATCTCCGCAGCCCTTTTCTGCGCCGCTGCCGCTTCAGTCCGCGCCGCTGCCGCTCCTAACTCCGCGTCTCTGACCTGTGTTGCCAGATCGACAAGATGGCTGAAATCCTGGCCTGTATCCGCCGTCATCTGAGATATTTGAGCCAGCGTTTTAAGATATTCCGCTTCAATATTATATTTTTCTAATTGGTCTGGGGGCATAGTCAAAGATCGCAACCTGCCGGTCAGGGTATTCTCGGTCTCTGCCGCTATTTTTTTGATACTGGCATCGATATCTTCGAACAAATATTGAGCGGCCCGACCAATATCTCCAATACCGGCTGTAAACTCTTTCGTATCCAGGACATCTCTCATTTCGTCCCACGCTTCGATTTGGGCATCTCTCCAGGCGGCCACCTCTGTTATTTGCTGCTGATAGGGACTCGTTGTATGCTCTGTGATTATCCCTTTCGACTCTGCCAGTAATTGTTTTTTCGTTTCTTCGATTAGACGCTGTATGGCGGCCGCCTCCTTGTTTCGGAGTTCGATTATTACCCGTTCGGACACCCCTAATGCCCTTAATTGTTCCACTCCTTTATTAATGGTGTTCCGGATATCCAGAGTTTTTTGCTGGAATTCGGTCAGAGGATCGAACATGAGATTCAGGGATGCAGTTATCTCATCGAAAGTGTTAAGTTTCTCGATTAATATTTGCATCTCCGAAGTAAACTTGCCCAGATCGGGGATTTCAACGTTACGCATATACCTCCTAATCTGTGTACCGTCATTTCCAGTCTGGCTGGTGCTGATCGTTTTTGTCGCCATCTCAGGTACGGAAAGCCCTATTGCCGCCGCTCTTTCCTGGAGAGTGGCGGCATATTGCTCCAGCGCCATCCCAAAAACAGGGGCCAGGGCTGCGTCGACCTGAGAGGGAATTTTTAAGAGTTGCTTTTCAAACGCTTTCTGCACATTACCATGCGTTCGCACGTACGTACCGGTCAGGAATGTCGGCATATTTTTTCTTATATACTCCTGCTGATCCTCTCCCATCCGATCGTAGAGTTGCCTGTATACGTCCAAAACGGTGTCGGTGACCTTCTGTACCACCTGCATCGTTTCCTTCTCATTTCCAACTCTTCTATTTTTTGAATAGGACTCAGTTTGCTTAAAAAGATCCTCTTCACCGGAGCTTACCTGGCTGGCCTGTTTGACGTATTGCCATTTTTTACCGCCACCGAATCCAACGAATTTTTTGACGGAGGAAAAGGCATTGCTGATCCCACCCCACAGATCGCCGATCCCATCCCACAGATCGCTGATCCCTTTTTTGACCATGCCGAACAAATCGCCCGGCAGGCTTACCACGGATTTCACTGCCGTTACCGCAATATTGGGGATGCCTTTGACGAATGCGGCAATTATGTTCGGGATATACGAAACGAAAGCATTAATAATTTTAGGGATTGAATCGATAACGGCGGTTATGAGCTTTGGGATGGCCCGCATAATTCCATCGATCATTTGAGGTACGGCTTTTAGGAGTTTCGGGATCAGCTTTTCAACGATATCGCCGATACCTACAATCATATTGTATACAGAATCTATGAGATTATCTATAGCGGCCGTCATGTTTTTGCCAAAATCGCCGATTGTGTTAAATAAATCAGCGACCATATTGGTTATATCGACAGGCAGCTTAACGATTTCCTTCAGGAGCTCGATTACGCCCTTGATCAGTCTGCCTATTTCCAGGGCAAGATTTGCGGCGCCGGCGATATTCCCTGCAATCCCGCTCGTAAGTTTGGAGGAGAGCCCTGCAATCTTTTTGGCCGTGTTCTCCGTTATCCCCGCCGATTTCTTCGATGCCTGTGTTACATATTTTTTCCAGTCTTCCCCCGATCCCTGGACGGCTGCCAGCCAGTCCTGAGCGCCCTTGATCAGGATCGATATTGTACCGCCCTGGCTCGTCGTTTCGGGTTTTTCAAGTTTTGCGATTTCTGCATTCAACCATGCCTTTAACGCGAGCTCTTTTTGGGCATATTCTTCTCTGTCCTTATGTTCCAGTTTAAGGGCGGCCTTTACCTGCTCCCCGTAATCCTGCAGTTTTTTGACCTGATATTTATAATTTCCCAAGACAAAACGCTGATATTTGTCAGAAAAGCCCGAGAGGAGCTTTTTAGCGGCGGTAACCGCTTTCTTTTGTGCGTCCGTCAGTTTCCCGGTCAGAACGATTGCTGTTTTAGTTGCCTTACCCATCTTGTCGATGGCACCCTCTATTTCTGCCGGCCGGTGTATCTTGCCCCGGAAAACAGCAACTCCTTTGTTAACATCTTTTACTATTCCGAGGAGTTTCTGGGCTCGATCAATATCACCTTGTGAAATAGCACTACGAAAACCTGCCGCCTTGAAAAGCCAGTCACATTTATCCTTAAATTCTGAAATTTTTTGAAGAAAACCTGCAATACTTTTTAATGAACTTGCAACGTTGTTCAGGTATTCGTTGATTTTTATTTTAATAAACTCTTTGTTTGCAACAACCCAGTTTGCCATCTTATTGGCAAGTTCGGTTAAATCGGGCAGCAATGCTATCCCGATTGTTCTTTTGACCCCTTCAAGCGCACCTTCCAAGTCTGTCAGGGCATCGGTAAACTCAGCAGCTTTTGTTGCGTCTTCTGTGCTCATGACAACCCCGAGCTCTTTTGCCTTTTCCATCAAATCTTCAATCCCTGCACTACCCAGTTTCAACATCGGCAATAACTGTGTTCCTGCTCTTGCACCAAATATCTCTGAAACATAAGCGGCCTTTTTCGTTTCATCTTTCATCATTCTGATCTTGTCGGCAACTTCAAGCATAAAATCAGCCGTGTCTTTCATTCGTCCGTTAGTATCGGTAACGGTTAAGCCCAAGGCATTTAATGTATCTTTTGCTGTGCCTGTATCGTTGGAGAAGTCAACCATGATCTTAGATACATATCTAAGACTCTTCTCTATTGTTTCTATATTTGAGCCTGAAATTGAAGCCGCATATCCAAGAGCTGAGAGCTTTTCGACGGCAACCCCTGTTCTGAGAGACATTTTATCAAAGGCATCACCGGTTGCAGCAGTATCTTTTACGATTTTCCGTAATATTGCTCCGGTAGCAAGAGCAGCAACTCCGGCCGCAGCAAACCCAACCTTGAAAGCCTTTTTCAAGTGAGCGCTCATTTTATCGGAAGCAGTTTTAACTTTCTTTTCCGCAGCATTCAGGTTTTTCTCGAGGTGTTTGTCGTCACCCCTCAGCTCTACAAATGCAACACCTAATTGTGACATAAGATCACTCGTTTTTTTTAAGCTCAAGGCTAAGCATATGATTTGACAGATTCAATACGCTTTCAAAAGCTCTGATTCTATCTATTATTTTATATTCATCAATTATTTTCCAGATAGCCATCTGATTGATGGACACGGGGCCGCTAAATCCCATAATATATTGAGAGCGAACAACTTGGTAGGCAAAAACTATCTCTTCATTTTCGCTCAATAATTCAGGCATACAAGTTGAGCAGGGAGGATCATCTGATGATTCATATATCCCCCCGCCCGCCAACTTCCTTTTTAGAGCCTCTTCATAGATTTCCCTGCATTGCACACAAGAAGGACGGTGAGGGTCAAAGAATCTTTCTGTGTACGCTATGCGTTTTTTTCAAGGGTCTTTTCGTGCTCCTTCTCAATTTCGTCTATTCGCTCAAGACATTCTGCCCAGAAAAACATAAAGGAGCCACTTTCATGCATGAGCTTGTTTTTATTTTCCTTCGTGCACGGTACAGGATCATTGCTCATATCTAAGAGCTTCCAATCCACAACGGTATAGTCCCATATCATTTCATCTCTGACCTGCGGATCCGTAACTTCAACCCATTCAACTCTTTGCGGAGGGATTCGTCTATTTATCTTCCCTTTTTCATCCGTAGGTTGTTTAAATGCAACCTGTTTTTTTTCTGTTGCTATATTTATTTCTTTTAAGGCTGCTTGATTTAAGCTTCGGATACAAACACATTCTTCAGCTCCATCTTCGGGGTAATCAAACCAGATCCCCGGATTTAAATTTTCAAGATCGATAGGCATATTCTTCTCCTTTTAGTTTAGTCGCATCGCACCATAAACTTTGCCTTCAAATTCTATCTTGGCAAGACCAGACATATCCAGTGAGATATCAGGCTCTTTTGTAATCTGTATGATGCTTGACGCAAGACATCCCTCGGGCAAGCCACCACCAGCACCGGTGGTATCATTAGTCGCATAATAGCTTGTGCTGTCGATGTAAAAACGTAATGTTGTCAAATCGTCTTTAAGCCAATACGCGGCACGTATAGCATCCTGTCCGGTAGTGTCGTCTGCTTTATAGTTTCCGCTAAAACTTACAGCTCCTCCTGAGCGCAATCCACGAAGTCCTTGAGAGTCTTCATCGCCAAATTCCGTATCGTCTAACTCTTCATACGCTCCTCCGGTTATTTTCCAGCTACCCATTCCAACTATTGAGTGGTCACCTATCGTAACCTTTCCCAATGTCCCTGGTTTTGATTCTAAACTCATGATTCTTTCCTCCTCCTATGTATTTTATCAAAAATTTTATGTTCCGCCCACCCAGCGGCCATGAACGTCAGATGCGGTATTTCAATATTACAATCTGCTATAATAGGGATTTTTTTCTTCTTTAATTTATCACAAAATCCAATATCTTCGCCTATAGGCTTCCCTCGTTCATCTGTCCGCAGCTCGAAAGGCTTTTCGGGGAACATATTAATGAAGATTTGAGTATCGATTAAGATACACCCCGTGCCAACAAAATCCACGGATAGTTCTTTAGCAAAGCTACCGTCTGCGTTTTGTATTTCTTCATCCGGCACATTTAAGAGTTTTCCTATTTCGCCGCGAAAGAGAAGTGGGTCAAAAGGTGGATACCGTCGGTGTACCTTCGTTCCTACTACCGGTTTTTTGTGAGCCAAAAGAGTTTCAATCATATCCGGCGTCTCGTATATTTGATCCGTGTCCATGAAAAGTAAATGAGTTGCTCCGATGTTTAAGGCTTTCAGAACGAGGCTGTTTCTAACCGCATCTATATTGCCAGGGAAATCAGGCGCTAAAACATCAAAAGACTTACACGTATTTGACGCCATGTAAGTAGTGATCACTCTCATAGAGGAAAAGAAAAACTCATTAGAAACAAACTTGGCTGTCAATGGAAGTGCGACGGCCAACTTAGTCCCATATTTTCCCTCCATACGTTTTCTCTTGCGTGTGAAATAGGTTTTTTGATCATGGCTTGTATTCTCTTCAGAATAAACTCGCTGATATCCTTTGTCATATTCCGCCGTTAGGTTAATCGGATGGACATGTTCGATTCTCGATTCTTCTGCGAAGACCCATCGGTCTAACTCTTCGGCGATATCTTTCAGTTCGAGATCACAGAACCCGTGTTTATATTCAGTTGAAAAAAAAGACTTATCTGGAAGATATTCCAACATTTTCTTGTGAGCCATCCAGTGCGCAAAAGGATTGCCTGCCTTTCCTTTTCCAATATCCTGTGTGTTCAACCCAACTATCCCCCAGCCGTCCGGGAAGGTCTCCATTTTCTCAATCGCCGCTTTTAAAAAGCCCGCTTCAGGAAGAGTGTCATCGCCTAAGAAAAGAACTAGGTCATATTTGGCCCTTTTGGTTAGCTTTGCCACCATTTTAGGTGCGCCGATATGATCGATATCTTCTTCTGTCAATATCTCGTATTGATCTTCCGTAATACCTGTATGTCGCTTGATTGTTGCAATCTGTTCCGGGATTTTCTTTGGCCTGATTACTGGTATTACGATCGATGCTTTCAGCTCCTCCCAAAATGGTGCAGAGCTTATTTTCTCGGCAGATATCCTTCTGCCTACAAAATAGAGGTCTTTTGTCTTCGAGTTCAAAAAGAATTTAAAATCTTTTCCAAAGAAAAATTCGATATCAATTATCTTTCGGATAAACTGCTTCGATAAGTTCTGATAATAATCATTAGTAAATGGCGCATCTTTCGGTGAACAATTTATAGTTCCGTGTTCAGCTCTTCCTTCTCCTGCACAGGTAAACAGGAATAATCCACCAGGTCTTAATAGATTTGATATGATATTTTTCAGACTATCTTTAATGTACCGATCATGTTCAAAGGCTTCGGTTGATATTACCGTGTCATATAATCCTTCTAACTCATGTGCTGGACAAACAATATCAACATTATTTCCTGGCCACAGGTCAATACCGGTATAATCACAGCCATCGAACAGATATCTATTATTTCCATTGACATCCAAAGACCCCACATCGAGCACCTTCTTCTCGTTAAAATCATCAGGAAAGCGTCCTTTAACTCTTTCGCAGAAATTCCTTTGTTCTTTATGTGCCACAACTTATCTCCCTTTTTCTAATAGACAATTATACTGCACACTGTATCCATGTATCGGCGGCGTTTGCTCTAAGTCATTAAAGGGTATTACAAAATCCCGCTGAAACTTGAGAGCATTCCATCCGCTTACCGTTAATTTGCAATTGTCTAAGACCGTTTTCAAATATCCTAAAATCGTTCCCGCCTCTAAGGCTGAATTGTTCTGTGAAAAAAGATTGAACTGGATTTTAAAGGTTTCGTGTTCATCTGTAAAATCCAAATCATTATTATTAGTCACAGGGAAATAAACTACATATGGATAAGCCGCTGATTGTGGCGCATTAAAAAGATATAACCGTCCACTAATTGCTGTATAGAAAGCTGAATGAACAGAGTCCGGTGCAGCTTTGAAGAGATTATAAATGCTTGCATAAAGTTTATTCATTTTAAAGCTTCGCTTGCTTTCACTTTTTCAAATGCCGGTCGCAAAAAAGGGTGCGGGCGGCATCCGTGTCCCAATTCTAACTTTTGGGCATACTCAACATTAGTGCCTATCGCTACAGTCATAGGTGTAGTGGGTTCGCCAACTCCATCGTCTCCTTTTGCCTTAGAGTTCACTTTGCCCTGATTTATTCCGCTTCCTGTCCAGTTTGTAGATATCGAAGCCCTGAGACGTCCTGTGTCGAGTGAAGGTGGTTTCCCGTAAGCAGCGGCGACATGCTTTCCGCCTATTGTTTTTTCAGTACTCAATAACCGTTTCGTTTCCGCCTCGACTTTAAACCCTATTTTCTTCATATAATTTGTTGCTGGTTTCTGAATATCTTTGAGCAGTTGTTTATCGTTCCAAATTAGTTTCACGATATTTCCTTCAGGGTAACCTTCAATGCTTTGTTTTGATTTGCTCCCATATTCTCAACCCAGATAATATCAAATTTTCTTGTGCCTAAAACGAATCTATCTCGTTCCGTGATCGTCGCGCCTACGGGGTAATCAATGTAAAAATTATGGGTTTGAATAATCGACTCCCTGTTCTGGCTTAGTTTTTCATCGCCACTGATTGAGGACAGAACACCTTTTAGCTTTCTTAGCCCCTGCCAATCCTGCGAGAAACCGCCAAGCCCATCAGGCGTTTCCGTATATCGCCTCAATCCCATTTGTGTTTTAGGCCCTATCACAGATATCTCCTGTATCCATCCAGAATATCTTTTACTTTCGCCGGCAACGGTGTCTTCTCTAAAGTCAATCCAACGTCTCCCAAATGATATGACGCCACTCCAAACTGTTCCTGTGCCCGCCGGTCAAATACGTCCTTGGTTAATATTTCTATGCACATCTTCAGGGACTCAGGCATATCTGTTGAGCTATATCCGGCTGTGTAATCGACATAAACTATACTTCCAAATCTTGATAGCTCTATCTGTCCCTTGTCCGGCCAGACCTCATAATCATTCACACCATCATCCGGTATTTTTAAATATGCCCAATCACCGTTAATACAGCTTGCGCCAAACCGCTCTAACAATTCCGAAGATTTGTGGCTGGCATAAGCAGTTTCCGCAACGCCTGACCATCCGCTTCCTAAATCATTCACTGCCGCAATCAGGGTTGTCATAGTCGCATAGTCAGCAAAAGTGATTGTGCTGTCCGCCGTCCCGTCTTTGGTTAGGACAATCCCTGTCGATGTTACCGCCACGGTTGCAGTTGTATATTTTGAGGTATTACATATTCGCACAGCATCATCTGTGGCTATTGCTACCCTGGTTATATCTGTTATCGGATACTGGTTCAGGTTGATTATTTTCCGGCCTGAGTATTTTTCTGAATATGTCTTCCTTTCAAAAAAACGCCTGCAATAACCCTGAACCCATGACTCCACACTATCTCTGAGTGTTTCAATTATTGCTGTGGGATCACCGGCCTCATTGTCGGATGTTATTGTCTGTGCGGCCGCTTCGTCTAAATCAAATCCGAACGTTAGACCCGCATCACTACCCAAATGCGTATATGCAACCGTATGCCCTATACCAACATCTATCGTAAATTTGCGGATAGCATAAGTGACGGTTGACAAGATTGCGAAAGCAGTGTCTATTTTGCTTTGTAACTCAACTGCTAAGCCTGTGCCCTCATAACTTCCGTCCGCACATTCGATATCGGTTACAGTCCCACCATCATAGGCGAGCTTCAGAACGTTATTAGCTGCCGTGATTTCAAAGTAACCTTTTGAAATGTCCAGGAAGGCCAATATTTCACTATTAGAAACAATACTCATCACTCCACCCAGATATGGAATGTTCCTGTTTTTGTATCTCCGCCGGAAGCGACTACAATTTTAATCCTTTCATTCGCAATCGGGATTCTATCTTCCACAGGCTCTCC
>JAUWNZ010000309.1 GCA_030612385.1 Pseudomonadota bacterium
GATTGAGACCAACATTTCAAAAATGTAATCCCCCTATTTATTGAGCTGATACGTATTTCTCTTGTAACTACTCAGGTTCAAAGGTTCAAGGTTCAAAGCTATCAACCCTGAACCTTGAACAGTGAACCCCTGAACGGTTACTATTTCATGAAAAGGCTGCCGCAGATGAAAGGATCAGCCCCACGATAAATATAACTATCGCCACTGTGCCACCTGCTGTTACAAAAAGGGGTGCCAACCCCAACAGTAAAAATCCCAGTGCGAAAGTGCCTTCTCCTGCTTCCATAATAATATCCTCCTTAATGTCTTTCAATTGCTCGTCTTCTTCACGCTGACAGCGGATATAGCGGGCGTTGTGCGTGCAAATATGTTCTTCATCACAATACCAAGAACACCCACCTTATCTCCCACCTTTATCTCTTCCGCAGGTGAAGTAAACATAATCACCCGGATCTCCCCCCCTGTGTCATCTTTAACCTGAAAGTGGGGTCTGTTCAGCCATTTAAAGCTTATCTTCTGAACAATACCGGACACCCTGACAACATCGCCCGTCATCCCGAGGGAAATCTTTGCTATCTTTAAATATCTGCCCTTCCCCTCGTACTTTTCCGCTGCCTGCGCATAGCTCCTTCTGCTCATCCAGCCAAGGGCCATCGGAATGACAAGCAGCAAGATCAGCCCGGGAATAGCAATAATTAGAAGACCCGAATCAGGAGCCGTCATGTAACGGAGGAATACCGCTACGGCACATATAACAAAGGTTCCCCAGGCAAGCGCTGACAAATTACGTTTCTCCTAATCCCCTAATCAGTTGGCACTTCCTTTCTAAACATCATATAATAAGCAACTCCGATAAAAAGAAATCCGCCAAAGATATTTCCTATGGTAACAGGCAGGATATTCCAGCCCCACACATCCCCCCAGCTAAGACCACCATTGGCTGCCAGAAGGCCTCCGGTTTTTGCGATAACTGCCGGATACCAGTCAACGAGAAATTTGCCTGTCGGCAGGAAATACATATTGGCCACGCAATGCTCAAAACCGGAAGAAACAAAGGCCATAATCGGAAACCAGACACCGAAAAACTTACCGATAACACTATCCGCCGTGATGGCCAGAAGGATTGCAATGTTTACCAGGAAGTTACAACCTATCGCCTTCAGAAAACAGGACCATACACCTGCCATCCCAACGGCCTTATAGGTCAGAATCTTTCCGGTTGCAATGCCCACCGCTGTCATACCAAATGCGTTAACAGCCATGGTACCGTCAGCCTGGCCTGTCACGAAGGGCCCTGCCGCCATGATATAGGCATAGAAAAACGATCCGACTATATTCCCGATATAGACAAAGACCAGGTTCCTGACTACAGATCCCCATGTAATCTTTTTCATCATTGCGGCCACCGGCACAAGCATACAGTCACCTGTAAAGAGTTCCATGCCGGTTAAGACGATGGCGATCAAGCCTACGGGGAAGACCGCTCCTCCGATGAGCTTCGCCATTCCAGGGCCGAGATGGGCCGCTGTGCCGGTTACACAGACTGTACAGAGCGCGCCTCCGATTGCGATGTAAGCGCCCGCCATAAATCCCCGAAGTAATAACTGAAATACTGAGAGTTTCGACTTGTATGTCCCTGCCTTTGCCGCAAGACCTACCACAACTGGTGGTGTGTTAAATGCCATACCTTCTCCTCCTTCTTAA
>JAUWNZ010000064.1 GCA_030612385.1 Pseudomonadota bacterium
CTGGTGAATAATCTCGGCTGCGGTTTTTCCGGTTATTGCCCAATGCAGTTTGTTTTGAACGGTCTTGAAGAAATCAATACTGATTTGCTGTGTGGGATCATAATCCACGCTGGTGGAGTAAATATCGGTGATTTTCTGATAAAACCGCTTTTCCGAAGTACGAATATCCTGAATGCGGCGCAGAAGTTCATCAAAGTAATCGAAAGGCTGGTCAGGATTTTTCAGCCTCTCATCATCCAGTACAAAACCTTTTACAATGTATTCCCTGAGTTGCCGGGTCGCCCATTGGCGGAAGCGGGTAGCGACGTGAGATTTTATGCGATAGCCGATGGAAATGATCATATCGAGATTGTAAAAATCGACATGCCGCACAACCTCCCTGTTACCCTCTTTTTGAACTATTCGAAATTTTCGAATAGTTGCCCCAAGAGCAAGCTCACCCTCATTAAAAATCTCTTTAATGTGGTAATTAATTGTATTCACACCCACTTGAAACAATTCCGCCATCAGTTTTTGGGTCAACCAGACAGTTTCATTCTCAAGCCTGACATCAATCTTGGTATTCCCATCTTCTGCCTGATAGATAATTATCTGTGAGCCTGTTGCTATTGTCTTACTGCTCATCCCTCCAACACCTCTTGGACCATCCCTTCGGTTTCCTGTTCCAGGGCCAGAATATCGGCACGGATATCGGCTAACGGTCGGAGCGGTTTGTATTTGTAAAAATATTTCGTAATATTGATCTCATAGCCTTTAACTGTTTTGCTCTCATCAATCCAGGCATCCGGCACATGGGGCAGGACCTCCCGCTCGAAATATTCCCTGATATCTTCCTTTAAAGGTACATTTTCGTTATCCCGCAGCGACGTATCCGGTTCTGGATTACCTTTTTTATCAACACAAATATCCGCTGTTTCGTCCCGTTCAGACAGGGCTTTCAAAACAGCTTTTTGTATCGGCAAAGGTAAAGCCAATCCATGTTTTTTGTAATGATCTTTAAGAGCTTTTTCAAATTTCTCTCTGTTTTTATAAATCACAGGGCCATTCATACTTTTAAGCATCGCAAGTATATCTTGTTGAACCTTTTCTCCCTCTTCCTTTTGCTTCAGACCTGCTTTGCCCTTTTTTTTCGGTCTGGAAAGATTTTGAAAGGTCTTTTCATTTTCAAGCAGGACTATTCTTTCTTCTGAAGTCTGGAAGTTGAGTCTCAAAGGTCGTTCAACTGTAATCCGGTTATAGCCAAAATCTTCATTGGCAAATATCCTGCAAAATTCACCCTCGATGAAATCTCCATAAATTCCGGTTATCTCGTCGATCTGTCTGTCACTGATTTCATTTCTTTTATTACCCAGGCTCCGGCTCATCTTTTTAAAAAATGAAACAGCATTGACCACCTGGATTTTCCCTTTACGTTTAACCGGTTTCCGGTTTGTTAAAATCCAGATATAAGTAAATATGCCGGTGTTGTAAAAAAGCTGATCCGGCATGGCGATGATGGCTTCCAGCATATCATTTTCAATGATCCATTTTCGGATTTCACTCTCTCCGCTTCCGGCGCCACCGGAAAAAAGAGGCGAACCATTAAATACAATGCCGAGCCGGGTGCCGTTGTTTGACTGTTTCATCTTGGAAATCATATGCTGCAAAAACAAAAAAGAACCATCGCTGATACGGGGAAGTCCGGAGCCGAATCGGCCTCCAAAGCCTTTTGTCTCATGCTCTTTTTTGATATGGGTCTGAACCCTTTTCCACTCAACTCCAAAAGGAGGGTTGGAAAGCATATAATCAAATTTTTCCGATTCCAGACCGTCCATGGTAAAGGAATTGCCGAATTTGATATTGGCCGTATTCTCGCCCTTGATAAGCATATCGGATTTGCAGATGGCATATGATTCGGGATTTACCTCCTGTCCGAAAACCTCCAGCCGGGCACGGGGGTTAAGCTCCCGTAAATAGTTTTCCGCCACAGACAGCATCCCTCCTGTTCCACAGGCAGGGTCGTAAATTGTTTTTACAATCCCTTTTCTGGTCAGGATCTCCTTGTCATTCAAAAATAAGAGGTTGGCCATTAACCTGATCACTTCCCTGGGGGTGAAATGCTCTCCGGCAGTTTCGTTCGATAATTCAGAGAATTTCCTGATAAGTTCCTCAAAGACATACCCCATTTCAATGCTCGAAATATTATCAGGATGAAGATCCACTTCGCTGAAACGGCTTGCAACCAGAAACAGCAGATTAGCCTCATCAAGGCGGGTGATCTGATCATTAAAACTGAAATACTCAATTATTTCCCTGCCGCCACTGGAAAACCCGTTGATATAGTTTCTTAAATTTGCAGCTATATTATCAGGGTCAGCCTTCAGCTTCTCAAAATCCAGTTTGCTTTTGTTGTGAAAATTAAAACCAGCTTCTTTGTTAAGCACCGGCTCGGTATTTTTAAACTTCATGGATTTTAATTTCGGCAGATAATCGAGGACCTTTTGCTTGGTAGGCTCAAGAACACAGTCAAGCCTTCGCAGGACGGTAAAAGGAAGTATGATTTTCCCATAATCGGATTGTTTGTAATCCCCTCTCAACAGATCCGCAATACTCCAGATAAAATTGGCAAGTTCTTTTATTTTTCCATTATTTGCCATTACAAAATCTCCCAATCGCCTCTTGCGGTAGTTTCAGAAATGCTGAGTAACCCATTAAAAACCCTTTACAAAAAAGTGAATGTAAATACTCACGTAGTCAGGTTGAAGCTTTTGTAGGCTGAGTAGTCACTTTTGTAATTATTTAGCCACCGATCTACGCGGATCATCACTAATATCTTTTCCTGTTTCCTCTCTCCACGCAGTTATTCCGTGTTTTCGCCCTTCGACAAGCTCAGGGCCCAGCGTACCCTGATCGTGTCGAAGGGCGAAGCCATTTCTACGAGAACCTTACAATTAAGAGACTAACAGCCTTCAGCCTACTCATCTGTATAGTCAGGTGATTTCTTTGTATTTAAACTTATCCGCGTTCATCTGTGTGAATCTGCGGCTGAGTAGTTACGCTTTTTCTAATCCTCACCGCTATTTCTTTCACTCTTCCCCTCGTTCCCATGCTCTGCCTTACTCTTACATTAGCGGCAGAGCCGTCTCAAAACCTTTTATCTCTCGTTCTTTGTTGTGCCGGCGCAGCCACAAAGAGCTTTTGGTGGATTCACTCCGCTTAATCCACCCTACAAACTTCTCTTCACCCTTTCACATTCAACATTCGATGTTGGACGTTCGATGTTTATTCTTTTCGATTGTCCATCCGGCGCAAAAACAAATTAGCGCTTATGGGGTAGTATCTCTACGCCTGCACTGTTTTATAGGGACTACCTATTTTTTAGAATATCCCCTAACCCAATTGTCTTCAGGACAAGACTCCGAATATCGGGATAAAGAGGATGCTCTTTGTTGGCTCGATAGTAAAGGCGGTTCCCGTCTTTACGTTTCTTAACCAGGTCCAGGCGCAGCAGTTTTTTCAGTTCTGTTTGTATCGTCCCTATGGCATATCCCGAACGCCTTTCAATCTCACGCATGTGTAACTCTTCGGTAATTATTCCGAAGAGTAGACGAAATATCTCCGCACGAATCTTAGATGATAATATTTCCGCTAAAACATTCATAATGTATGCCTATATCATACAATTGTATGGTTATGCAATACAAATAGATTAAAGTTCCCCACCAAATACTCGATAAAAGAAATTAATTTGGGTCTGACTCTATTTTTCCTGCCAAACAAGTCAAATTGTAAGAAATTTTTACTTCACGATACCCGCAGATTCCCCTACCTGAAGAGCAGAATACCGATAATTGACAGCATGATCCACCGAAAAAAATCGATAAGAGGGTTCAAAACACCAAAGTAGAGCAACCCGATTATGATAAAAAAACCGTAGGGTTCAAGCCGTGAAAGTGAGGATTGGAAACGATTTGGTAAAAAACCCATAAGAATTTTAGATCCGTCAAGGGGCGGGATCGGAATCAGATTGAACGCTGCCAGTATGATATTGATCTGGGCCATATAGTAAAACCCTGTAGCAGCGATACCATGTGAGGGCAACGACAAAAATCGAAGCAAAAAGATAGCAATAAAGGCGAGTATCATGTTGACGACAATTCCTGCCGAAGCAACAAATATCAATCCCTTCCGGCTTTCACGCAGATTGGTAAAATTTACGGGCACCGGCCGTGCCCATCCGAAGCCGAAGATAAACAGCATGAGCGTCCCCACCGGGTCGAGATGCTTCAGCGGATTGAAGCTCAATCTGCCCATCAGCTTGGCAGTGGGGTCTCCCATTTTGTAGGCAACCCACCCGTGGGCCAGTTCATGGAGGATTACTGAGTATAAAAGTGGTATAGCTATTAAAATAAAGGTCAGCGGATCTTTAATTAAAAGATTGATCAATCCCATGTAGTTGCTCCACTCATTTTGTATGCTACTCCTGCGGCCTCGGACCTCTTATCTCGAAAGGAATTTACAATGTTAACAATCTACCATTTTGTTTTAGCCATTTCTCCCGCATTTGATAATCCGGCAGGATGCTCTTGACTTTAGTCCAAAACAGCTTTGAATGATCAGGTTGTCTAATATGAACCAATTCGTGCACAACTAAATAATCTATGACTTCCACAGGTGCCATGATGAGCCGCCAGCTGAAATTAAGCGTTCCTTTTGGACCACAGGAGCCCCACCGCTTTTGCGCGTTGGTAATTTTAACGGAGGCCGGCTTATATCCGGTAATTTTTGCATACCACGCGCAACGCTCCCTGATTATCTTTAATGCTTCTTCTTTATACCATTGCACGATAACCTGTCTTGCCTGTGGCAGAGAATTTTTTGAAATATAAAGTCTATCCTTAAGTTCAATTATTAAAGAGGCGTCATCAACAATATGGAGCTCATGAAGCTTCCCCAAATATAAGAACCCCTCACCACCCACAAATTGTTTTGCTAACGTTTTGGGCCGCTTGCTTACTTCAGCAATCTTCTGTCTTATCCAGGAACTCTTTTTGCTAACCAGACGTTCGATATGTTCCATCGGCGTAAATACAGGCGCACGCACAACCAATGTCGCGTCTTGGGTAACAATCAACGCCACAGTCTTGCGATTGGAACGAACTATTTTGTCAATTTTAATTTTTGCCATGAATAATTAAGTATCATGTCCTCGGAGTTTCCGGATTTTTCCCATTACGTTAATGAATTTTTACGAGTGCGTCGCATATTCACTGTCTATAGAATTTCCCAATCAGGTACTACTTTGGCAAATTCCTCCTGAAACGCGGGGCGTTTCGGGTTCATCTCTTTCACTTTACGTCCAAAGTTTTCCCATTTTTCATAAGTCTTCATCACGTCAACCCACATATGACGAACCTTAGCCATCACCACGGCCTCACGGGCGTAGTTCTTTCGGTCAGAACTGCGATTGAGGTTTCCAAGGCCGGTCATGTAAATGGATAGTATATCCTGCGGGTATATCTTTTCCAATCCATCGCTCCCAAATTTCTACTTTCCAGTTTCAAGTTTCAGGCTGTGCTCCCTAAGCTTTTTCTAATCCTTACCGCTATTTCTTTCACTCTTTCCATAACTTCATTTTCATCTATCGTTAAAAGCTGACTGTCTCTCATCACAATCTTTCCATTGATCAGGACGGTATCCAGGTCTCCCCCGTTAACGGTGTATACAAGGTGTGAAAATTCATTATAGATCGGGGTAAGGTGGGGTTTGTTCAGGTCTATGATGATAATGTCGGCCTTCATTCCTGGTATAAGGTTGCCGGTGATATTCCCCAGGCCGAGTGCTTTTGCCCCTTCGCAGGTTGCCATTCTTACGACGGTTCCCGCGTCCATAACCGTCGGGTCAAGCCTGTGGACTTTATGAAGCTTTGCCGCCATGTCCATCCCGGCAAACATGTCCAGATTGTTGTTGCCGGCGCAGCCGCCTGTTCCCATACCCACTGTTATCCCGGCGTTCAGCATATCAGGCACTGGGGCGACCCCTGAGGCTAACTTCATGTTGGTTCCCGGATTGTGAACAACCTTGCATCCATGCTCAGCGAACAAATTTATCTCTTCCTCGCCCATGGAGACACAGTGGAAAGCTATAAATCGCTCAGTGAGGCAACCGATATCTTTTAAAAAGGCAACCGGACTATTCCCGAATTTCCGGAACAGTTGTTCCTGTTCGCCTCTGTTTTCCAAAAGGCTGGTGGCATATGGTATATTATACCTGTCGGCAATTGCCTTTGCGTTTTTGAGAAGATCGATAGAGCAGGTATATAGCGAATGCGGTTCGACGACAATATTCACGAGCGGATCATCCGCCCATTTTTCGATCAGCATCCTGGTGTAATCCAGCCCCTCCCCTGGTGTTTGAGAATTTGGAGACGGGAAATCGAAGAGCGCCTCTCCGAGAAGGCACCTCATCCCTGCTTTTTTGGCAGCTTTCGCTGTTTCGTCCTCGAAGAGATACATGTCACAGAAGGTGGTCGTCCCGGATTTGATCATTTCCGCACATGCGAGCATACTCCCCCAGTAGGCCATCTCTTCATTCATATTCTTTGCCTCGGCGGGGGAAATGTAATTGTTCAGCCGGTCAGTAAGTTCAAGATCATCCGCTATTCCTCTGAAACAAGTCATTGCTGCATGGTTGTGACAGTTTATAAGCCCCGGCATGATTAGACAACCACTCGCATCTATAATCTCTCTTCCGATATATCTGTTTTCGAGCTCTTTCTTTTCACCAACGGCAACGATATTTTCTCCATCTATCGCAACAATTCCATCTCTGATATGAGATTCCTTTTCATTTAGAACCAGTATTCTCCCGCCGGTTATAATCCTGTCAACTTCTTGCATAAAGAGTGCGCCCTCCTCATTTGCGGCCTTGATGAGTATACCAGATTCGATTAAAATCTTGACAGGTTTTTTTTAAAATAATAGTAACTATAGCCATATGCCTGGGTGGCGGAATTGGTAGACGCAAGGGACTTAAAATCCCTCGATACTTAGTGTCGTGAGAGTTCGATTCTCTCC
>JAUWNZ010000242.1 GCA_030612385.1 Pseudomonadota bacterium
TGTAAACTAAATATATTAATGAATGTATTTTTATAAAACCATTCTTGAAGATACTCTGATGTTTTATTTATACGGTCGGGATACCCAAGGATTTTTACCAATTGATCTTGGCTTTCTATAATTTGTGCCTTTTCCAAAGAAATTCTACCCACAGTACACCCTTCCATGAAAAATAAACCAATCAATATAATGTAAATAGTTGAATGCTTACTTAACATTATCTTTAGTGGTATAGGGGGCAGATAGAAAAATGCCCCCTATGCTTATGCTGTTTATTTAACGCTATTCAAAGTGTCGATAACATCTTTACTCGCTTCAGTTTCCATTTTTGAGAGAGTCTGTTTCAGTTCCTTATAAACTACTACAGTTTTGGTACCATCAGGATGTCTAGTTTCCTGTATGTACTTTGTAGCTACAGTAGGTGCACATGCAGTAATTCCAAAGAAACAAATTGTCACCAGTATTAACTTTTTCATATCATCACCTCCTTTCGTTCAATTTATGGCAAATACCATCTGAGGTATATGGCCTTACAGTTAATCAATAGCGCCTAACATTTACATATAAGGCGATTTTGCCTGATATCCTGATATTGAACAAACAGACAGGCAATTTTGCTTGCTTTCAATATACAATATAGGACACCCTTTTTGATCATCTGATCACGAAAAATACCATAAAACAGGAAAAAAGTTATGTCAAGTAAACGTAATATTCTTGATGATATGCACGATGTGATGCGGCGGCGACACTATTCGATTCGCACGGAGCGAAGCTACTGCAAGTGGGTGAGGCGCTTTATCTTTCATTTCAACGTCCCATCAACAATGCCATTGCCAATGCTGTGCGGACCGCCGGTGTTCAGAAACACGTCAGTGCGCACACGTTTCGCCATTCGTTTGCGACGGATTTGCTCCGGCGAGGCACAGACATCCGTACGATCCAGAGTTTGCTTGGGCACAAAGATGTGCAGACGACAATGGTCTACACACACGTTTTACAGCAAGGCGGCGAAGGCGTGATCAGCCCGCTTGAAGATTTTTGATTCACCTTAGTCCATTAGGAACGGGGACGAACTAACTTTCCCAAGCATAAATATAAAAAATTTTGATACTTGTAGGGGCAACCCCCTGTGGTTGCCCAGCATTGTATGATCGATTTGTAATCGGGCAGGCACAGGGGCCTGCCCCTACGGTTCCTGTTTAAAATATTTTGCGTTACTACTTTTGCGTAGGGCGGGGTTTTACACCCCGCCGGAGAATCTACAAGAATAGTTTCTCTGCGAGCTCTGCGCTCTCTGCGGTGAATGGTTACTTGCCAAAATAAAAAAGGAGGATTTGTTATGATTGAATGCAGGACAAAAGAGGATGTATTGAAAGCTGTCAAAGAACAGGATGTCAGTTTTATCCAGTTCTGGTTTACCGATGTGCTTGGAATGCTGAAGACATTCAGCGTTACGCCATTAGAATTGGAAGAAGGTCTGGAAGAAGGTATGGGATTTGATGGTTCTTCAATAGAGGGATTCTGTCGTATCGAGGAGAGTGATATGATTGCCAAACCTGATCCAATCACCTTTAAGTTGATTCCCTGGAGACCCAGTGAACGGCCGGTTGCGTGTATGTTCTGTGACATACTCAATCCTGATGGAACCCCATATGAAGGTGATCCACGCTATGCCTTAAAGAAAATGATCAAAAAGACAGGCGATCTCGGTTATACCTGCTATGTGGGGCCGGAGCTTGAGTATTTCTACTTTGCGGATGATTCTTCACCTGATATCCTGGACCGCGGCGGGTATTTTGACGGACTTCCCGTTGACCGCGGCACCGATCTCCGCCGGCAGACCATCTTCGCATTGGATAAAATGGGTATTCGGGTCGAATACAGCCACCACGAAGTAGCTCCGAGTCAGCATGAGATCGATCTTCGTTATCTGGATGCCTTAAGCATGGCGGATGCCGTGATGACCTACCGCACTACAGTAAAGGAGATCGCCCGCCAGAACGGCGTATACGCCACCTTTATGCCGAAACCGATATTCGGTGAGAACGGCAGTGGTATGCACGTACACCAATCACTCTTCAGAGGGGAAAGGAATGCCTTTTTCGATGCTACAGACAGGTGTCACTTGTCGAAGGAAGGAAAACATTATATCGCGGGACTTCTGAAACATGCCCCTGAGATTACAGCGGTCGCCAACCAGTGGGTAAACTCTTATAAACGGCTTGTGCCCGGCTATGAAGCGCCTGTTTATGTCTCCTGGGCGCTGCGCAACCGTTCCGCTTTGATCCGTGTTCCCATGTATAAGCCTGGAAAGGAAACGGCAACACGTATGGAATTCCGGTCGGCAGATCCTGCCTGTAATCCCTATCTGACCTTTGCGGTTATGTTGGCCGCGGGTCTGAAGGGAATTGAAGGGGAATATCAAATTCCAGAGCCTGTTGAAGAGGATATTTACGAGATGAATGAAAAGGCCAGGGCAGATGCCGGCATTACATCCCTGCCCGGCAGTCTCTTTGAGGCCATCGTGCTTGCATCCGAGAGCGAGGTCGTAAAAGGAGCCCTGGGAGATCACATCTTTGAAAAATTCATAGCGAACAAAAAGGTTGAATGGGATCAATTTCGCACTCATGTGAGCCAGTATGAGATTGACCGCTACCTTCCT
>JAUWNZ010000190.1 GCA_030612385.1 Pseudomonadota bacterium
TGTTTTCCCGGCGCCGGTTGGTCCCAAAAGCGCCATAAGCTCGCCGTTTGCTATCTTTAAGCTTATATTCCGACAGATAAAATTGCTAATATTTTTTAGTTCTATAGCGGGCATATTATCTCCATTTGTGAGTCAACCTGTGCTCCATATAGATGAAGAATCTTTCAAAGGAGAGACACATCACCGACAGCACTATCAAGCATACTATGACAATATCTATCCGGATCAAACTTTCGGCCCTCATGAGCAACGCCCCGATGCCGGTGGGAATGGCTACCATCTCAGCGGCTATTATCACCCGCCAGGCCATCCCCGCCTCCAGTCTCAAACCGGTAAATATATTGGAAAGAGCGAGGGGCAAAAGTATGGTGCTCAAGATTTTTCTTTCAGACGCTCCCAGGGTCTTTGCAACCTTGACAAGGTTCTTATCTACGGTTTTGATACCGGTAACCGTGTTATAAAGCACAGGAAAGAATGAACAGATAAATATTATCATGATGGGAAGCATTTCACTTATTCCAAACCAGAGCATCAAAATGGGCAGCCAGCCCAAAGCGGGAATAGGGCAAAGCAGGCTAAATATCGGATGAAGTGTTTTATTTATAATTTCCTTATAACCCATCAAAATACCCATTAACAGACCGGCAATAGATCCGGTGGAAAAACCGATCAAGACCCTTGCCAGACTCCTCAAAAAGTTATCCGGCAGCACTCCGCTGACCGTGAGATAATAAAATTCCTGTATCACCCTGGTAAAAGGCGGGAAAAAGAAGTGACCGGGGATTAGTTCCAGCCGTGTTACGATCTCCCAGATTAATAGAAAAATTAATACAGGAATTAAGCTATAAGCGGCTTTTATCCTTTTCATTTGGCAAACCCCGTTAAATCGATAAAATCCTCTGCTTTAAACGATTCCTTTATGTATTCCAATTCCACGCAGGTATCTATCGCTTTCCGGATTTCTTCCGGGTTAATATCAGTGGTATTAACCAATCTTACCGTTAATGATTTTAATATCGGCGTGGGAGTAATCACAAGTTTGGAAGCCACATCAATAGCTTTAACAGGGGATATCTTTTTTCCGGCAACCTGTAATCCTCCGGCAACAATCTCTGCTGCTTCTTCTTCAGGATTACTATTGATAAATTGTGTCGCTCGCTCAGTAACCTTTACCAATTTTTTCACTATGTCAGGATACTCCTTTATGAGTTCTTCCCTTACCACTAAAACACTGCCCTGCATATTGGGCCAGAGGTCTTCTGCGGTTAAAAATACTTTAAACCCCAATTCTTCTGCCATAGTGGGAAATTGTTCACAAATAAAAGCAGCATCCAATTGACCTGTTTTAAGGGCAAGAAGCAGTTTGGGTGGATTCATTCTTCTGACTTTTTTTAATATCTGCTTTTTATCCAGGTGATATTTTTCTATCATTTTATGTAAAAGCGCATCAAGAGGACTGCCTTCTCGACTGCATCCAATACGAATCTCTTTCTTTTTCAGGTCGTCGATAGTCTTGACTCTGTCAGGGTTAACAACAAAACCGTAGCCGTACTTATGGATTCCAGCCACAATCTTTATCGGCACATTGGCATTAGCCTTAGCATTTATAGCCGGAATTAAACAAATATAAGCGGCATCAATATCGCCTTTTGCCAGAGCAACGGCAAGAGCCATACCGGTTATAAAATTTTCATAACTGGAGATGGTCAATCCTTCTTCCACATACCAGCCTTTTTGATTGGCTATGTGGGCACAGGCGGAATGAGTAGTAAATTCCACGGCTATCCTGATGGGTTTTGTCTTTGTTCCGTCAAGGACAGGTGCCTCCTCAGACTTTTTTTGGGCAAAAGCAGTAGAAGGAATAAAGCAAACCAGTATCACTAAAAACAGCGCAACATATTTTTTCAAGTATTGAAGCTCCCCGCGCCAAGCTGCGGTCCCGCTTTCAGGCGGGATTCGACCGTAAGGAAGTTTGCTATTTTCAGATTCGCTTGCTAACCCCGCAGTCCCTCTCTTGCAGCGGGACGGGGAATGCGCTCCCTTTTGCGGTTCAAACAGTTTCATAATGATTCCCCTTTTATGCAGCAATTCTAATTATGGCATTTTTTCTTTTACAATTGTGCGTTACATCCCCCCGCCCGCCTCGCAAGCGAAAGCGTTGCGGGCAGGCCTTATCCACCTTCAAAGGGGGAATTTAACGGAAGGATTCCCCCTTTGAGGGGGGGCATGAAGGTGTTATTCTTCAAAATTAGCCATCGTTTTCATGCTCCAGCGTTGGAACGTATAAGGCCACAAACCTGACAGTATATATCGCTTCCGGCAGACCGGTATGCATCTCCACGCAGGAGCGTGGGGACGAGAATTAAGTTACAGCCTAAATGTCTATAGCCTATCTACCTGCGTAGTTACGATATTTCTTCCCTTGCCAGCCGCCACACGGGCGCATAAATAGCCTTGTGGACATCCCTGGCAAAATTTAAGAAACCCTTGAACCCAACATAGGCACCCAGTTGAAGAAGCAATGTGCCGATACCAAATTTATGACAGAGAGACTGTTCTTTGATGCCGGCTATGAATACATCGGGCTTTAGTTTACAAAATAAGTCTTCTAAATTCTGTTCTGAAGGGTCATCTACAATATGTATATCTGCTTTAGTCATTTGCCGAATATCTCTATAGTTAACAGCATTGCCAAATCGTGAACCTACAAAAACCACCTCCATACTTAGAGCTTCAAATGTCTTTACCAAATCCGCTATACGAGCGGCGCCGAGAAAAACGGCTGCTTTTTTTCCTTTAAGCGCGGGCAAAAATTGAGTAAGTTGAGACTTTATGGCTTTGCATTCCTCATCAATGACCGCCTCCGCCTTTTTTTTCAGATTAAAGTATTGACCAATTCTACGCAGGCTATCTATGCTTTGAGAGAGACTAAGAAAAGAAACTTTTAAATAAGGAATTCCATATCTTTCCTGCATAGTTTCAGCAAAAAATTGCCCGGTGTTCTGACAGATAATAAGATTAAGTTTGACATAATGGGCAGTAATAATCCTTTTGTAGGATGCATCACCAGTAAATACACAATGGACATTTATCCCCATTTTGGAAAAAAGGGATTTTATAATTTTTGTTTCATTAAGATTGTACTGTCCGATAATGTTTACATCATAAGGACCTATGTGTCTTTGTCCTTGCCCGATAAACCGATTCAGTATGCATTCATAGGCAATTCTGTGGCCGGCAGCTTCACTTTGGCCTTTAAAACCAGGACAATCAACCAGGGCAATGGGACAACCCAGCTCTTTTTCCATCTTCTTGCAAATGTCCTCTATGTCATCACCGATGATTGCCGAGGTACAGGTATTGTAAACAAATATATATTTTGCATCGGGCACAAGAGTCTTTGCCTCTTTAAGTGTTTTTTCAAGCCGTTCCCGTCCACCGAAAATAATATCTTTTTCTCTCAGATCGGTGGAAAATATACGATAGGCTTTAGCTCTCACGATGACGCCA
>JAUWNZ010000180.1 GCA_030612385.1 Pseudomonadota bacterium
CCCGATAAATCCTGAAGAAATTCTTATGTATTCATGCGACGCGACAGTCCATGAGACGCCACACATCGGGAGTTACCGTCGTTTTGTGGTTTCCGATGTTATTATGAGATATCTCGAATTCAAAGGTTATAAGGTCAGGCACGTCACAAGCATCAGTGATCTGTCTGACAGATCCATAACGGGTTCCGGCCGAACCGGTATGAATGTGGAAGAATTTACAGATCAATATATTGAAAAATTCCTGAAGGATATGGATTTCCTTAATGTCAGACGTGGAGAAAGTTATCCCAGGGCAAGCAAAAATGTTGACGCAATGATTAACCTTGCGGGGAAGCTTGTGGAAAAAGGGTATGCTTATGAAAAGCTGAGGTCTGTATATTTCGACATATCAAAGCTCGACGATTACGGTATGCTGTCCAACATCGATCTGGGAAATATCAGACACGGGAAGACGGTGAATCTGGACCATTACGAAAAAGATAGTCCTGTGGATTTTGCTCTTCTTAAAAGATCTACACTGGCGGAGTTGAAAAGGGGAATCTACTTCAAGACCCGGTGGGGAAATGTGAGACCAAGCTGGCATCTCATGTGCGCGGCTATCTCCTTTGAGCGCCTGGCTGAGACCTTTGATATCTACGCGAGCGGGTCCGATATTATTTTCCCTCACTGCGAAAATGTCATGGCTATAGGAAAGGCTGCCACGGGTAAATGCCCCGCCAATTACTGGGTAAGCACCGAGCTTGTCATGATGAAAGGGAAAAAGATGTCCCGGTCTTCAGAAAATTTTTTTACCATGGAAGATCTGGGAAAGAGAGGATATGAGGGGAAAGATCTAAGATATTTTCTGCTCAGTTCCCATTATAGAAAGCCGCTCAATTTTTCCTTCGGGGCGCTTACTACCGCAAGAAACACTGTTAGTAGGCTGAATGGTTTTATCCAGAGGGTTATTCACTCCCGTCCTGGAGAGGGCTGTCCGGAGGTTGACCAGTTTATCTATGATCTCAGGCAGGGATTTGCCGGGGCTATGGATGATGATTTCAATATATCGAGCGCTATAGCCTCAATCTTCGAATTTGTAAAAAATGTCAACTCTTCCCTTGCCGGAGATCGACTGAACAGAAAAGAGAGAACAGATATCCTTGATGTTATAAAGGAGATAGATTCTGTGCTCGGGATCATGAATTTTGAGGAGGAGGAACCTCCCGACGAAATCAGGAGGCTTTTGAATGAGAGGGAGGAGCTTCGAAGAGCTGGAAACTGGGAGAAGTCTGACCGGATAAGAGAAAAGCTTTCAGAGATGGGATTTGTTCTTATGGATACTCCTGAAGGGACGAGATGTATGGCCAAATCGTAACTGCTCAGGTTGCTCTTTTTCTTTGTCACCTTGTTAAAGTGTCACCGGTAGTCTAAAACTGTATCCATACTGGACATTTGAAAATGCTGTATTTTCTTCCTAAAACGCTTATGTGAAATACATCTTATTCTTCGTCTTCTTCAAATTGCACGTGATTTCGGTCTCTTACGTTTTCAATAAGCATACATCGTGCCAAGAAAAAGCCTACACTTTCATTTGGCCACTTTACATACATTTATACGCGACCGCTAACACTCTACCTAAACAACCTTCAGCCTTCGTAATCGACTGTCCGATTTTCGGGTTTAGGGGGTTTGGACATATGATTCCCCAAAGTCTGCTTGCTTGAATAATAACAATCACTTAACCACTCGGCTACCTGACGATGTCTGAAACTCAGAATAAAACCTACAATACTTCCATAAACTTTTTTCCTTTGAGCCGATCCAGCCAGCGTAAGACTGCCTGTCCTCGCCCCCAGGTAGTGAGCGTTGCGCTACCATCCGGCCGAATTGTAATATCCGTTTTCAAACAGCGACCCCGAATGTAGTCTGCACTAAAATGTAAACCGTTTTTTCCGAAGCTCAGACATTGCAGAAAGTCGCCCACATTGAATTCATCTTTGGTATTAAAATCTACTTCCGAAGTTCCACGTGGTCTTGCATCTGTAAACGATAGAACCGCGAGGGTAAATATAAACCCAAAAGACGCCCATTCGACAATATCTGCCGGATCATCATCTTCCTCTGCCTGAAACTCCAATTCTACCCGGACACATACGTTTTCTTTGTCTTGGGCAAGCTCGGTACTCGTGTCTACGATACGAAAGCCAGCAAGCGTTCCAGTCTCAAGAAGACGATAACCGATATTTCTTTCTTCGTTTTTCATTTGCCTTATTTGTCTACTTAACCTTATGATATCATATGTAATTTACAGAAGTATGCAAATCCTGGATGAACCCCTTTTTTCTATCGTCCCTACAAGACTTTTGAGAGTACATGCTCTCATCCCGGCAATAAATTGCCAAGCTATTTTCGAATGTCCCTAACGGGACAAATAATGTAATTTCCCCATTTATTGAGCTGATGTGTTATGTTTTTAATTACACTAAAGCTTCAAGCCCCTTTCGTTCTACTATATCTAATAACTTTCTTGATGCACCAGTTGGTCGTTTATGACCTTGTTCCCATTTTTGTACAGTAGATGGGCTAATATTAAAGATAGATGCAAGTGCTGCCTGACTCAATTTTAATTTTTTCCGAATTGAAACAATTTTTTCCGGTGTATATTCTTTTACTTCAGGCAAGCACAAGCTTTGTATGTTTTTCATCGTAATTTCATCGATTATACCGCTATTACTCAGGTCATTAACGGTGTTGACTATAGATTCTGCAATTGTATTCCTCATGATTTCACCTCTATAAAATTCCCATTTTTTATTGCTATTTTCAATTTTTCATTTGAAAGCGACAACAAAACCTTTGCCAATTCCTTGAAGGCGTGAAGTTCTTTGGAAGACAGGTTTGATTTTTCATTCTTAGCAAAGCCATGAACAAAAAATGCCCTGTCAGCATGTTTACAGCAAATAATAGTTCTCCCACTCCCACTTTTTCCTCTGCCTTGGAAACGAATACGCTTTTTTATAATATGACCACCCAGATTTGTTTCATAAATACCATTTTCAAGTTCATTCAATGCCTTTGCAAGTTCAGTATTTGGTATATTTTGTTTTTTGCCCATTTTGCAAAATGTTTGGTCATTAATTTTCTCACATTTCTAATATAACACTAAGTGATATAGTTTTCAATACAATAATTTTGTAATAGCTCAACAAATAGGGGGAGTGAACTGTTACCCTGCGATGTCTTGCATGTCCCTGCCCTGGGATAGCAAAGTGTTAATTTCGCCAAAATTGGCATTATTAACAATTTGAGTGATCCTGCCTCGGCTCATTCTTATCACCTTCCCAATCTCATCTTGCGTCAAGCCAAGGCGGCTTTTTTCTCGTTCCCAGGCTCCAGTTTTCCCCTTGTTCTCCAGAAAAAGAATGTCAAGAACAAATAGAATTGTCCGGTTTTGTAGCAAATGAATTGTCCGCTTTGCACTGCTCAGGAAAGCTGCGGAAGTCGTAGACTGGAGCAGCTTTCCTGAGGAAGTGGCGAGCGGCGGACTTACGCTGCCTATAGTCGACTGGGTTTTTCAGACCAGTAGTTTAGAGTCACTTTTTATGCTAATGGAAGAAAAAGGACGTCCGAAAATGCGGAAGAGTTTCAGCCCAGATTTTATGGCA
>JAUWNZ010000182.1 GCA_030612385.1 Pseudomonadota bacterium
GCCGGCCACTCCCTTTCAGTGGCAGGGTCTTGCGGATATAAAGCTGGTAAAAAAGAGGATCAGAAGAATCAGCGCCGCTTTGAGAAAGGAGCCATCTGTAACTGTGACCCACGACCTTCCAAAATGGAACTATATACAGACACTTCTTTCAATGGGTGACAGGCAGGTGGGTAAAATCCTCCTGTCCGTACATAAAAACAACGGCAACTGGCCCCACTCTCTCAAAGATGTCAACATCAACTCCGATTTCTATGTATATCGCCAGAGGGGTCTTGACGAGATACTTCCATGGGACTTTATTGACCATGGAATCAGCAAGGACTTCCTGATAAGAGAATATCAGGAGGCAGTGCAGACTGAGAAATGAGAATGCTAAAATGAGAGATGCAGGGTGTTTTTTCATCTTACGTTTTTCATCTTACGTTTTTCATTTTAAAATTTAATATTAACAGGCCTTTTTAACCTGGGAGGTTGTATCGATGATTGTTATTACAGGAGGCGCCGGGTTTATAGGCAGCGCGTTACTCTGGAAGCTTAACTGCGAAGGTATTGATGATGTTATAGTTGTAGATAACCTCGGCACGTCGGATAAATGGAGAAACCTTGTCAAAAGGCGCTATGCGGACTATCTTCACAAGGATGATTTTTTAGAGATGGTATGCGAGGATAATGTTCCCTTCCATGTCGATGCAATCATTCACATGGGAGCATGCTCCTCCACTACCGAACGTGACGCGGACTATTTGATGGAGAACAACTATCGTTATAGTCGCAGGCTTGCCGAGTGGGCGGTGCAAAATGGCGTCCGTTTTATCTATGCCGGCAGTGCGGCGACCTATGGCGACGGGTCAAAGGGGTTTTCAGATGATGATGAGGTGTCGGTGACACTACGCCCCATCAATATGTACGGATACTCCAAACAGGTGTTTGACCTCTGGGCGCTCCGGAACAACCTGCCGGATAAGGTTGCGGGCGTCAAATTTTTTAATGTCTTCGGGCCGAATGAGTACCATAAGGGAGAGATGAAAAGCTTAGTGCATAAGGCCTTTCATCAGATAAAGGAAACGGGCAGAGTCGGCCTTTTTAAATCTTACAGGTCTGAATTTAGAGACGGGGAACAGTTGCGCGATTTTGTTTATGTCAAAGACTGCGTCAATGTCCTCTGGTGGCTGCTTGAAAATCGTGACGTAAACGGAATTTTTAATCTGGGGACGGGTAATGCCCGCAGTTGGAATGATCTTGCGAATGCGGTCTTTTCAGCAATGAATCAAATATCTCAGATTGACTACATTGAGATGCCCGAATCAATTCGTGATCAGTACCAGTATCTTACCGAGGCAAAGATGGATAAACTCGGCGCCGCCGGATGTCCCGTGTCTTTTGGTTCACTTGAAGATTCCGTTTATGATTATGTTATTAATTATTTAGGCAAAAGTGACAGGTATCTGTGATTGGTAACCGTTCACGGTTCAGGTAATTCACAGTTGCCCAGGTAGCTGAAAAGCATGACCGGACAGAACCCATGATTTTCAAGAAACATGAAGAGTGCAAAGCGACCAACAGTGAACCCGACAGCATGAGTAGTTACAACTATTATACGGCACCGTACGAGACGTCTCGGATAAAACCGACGGAATCCAAACCGTAAAGGTTATCTTCTCTTTCATCCATGGCTTCGGCCTCATTGATCACTCTTCTAATTTCACGCTCTATTCTTTTCTCGTCATAAGTTCCGGGACCTGAGACGCCGATCTTGGCCCAGGCATCCCCGGTACCCTCATGACTTAATATGTCCAGTCCCCGTCGTTCGCATATCTCCACAACCAGCTTAAAAGCCGCCTTGAACTGTTTAAGATTATCCTTGCGAAAATCGATGATGACACGAAAATCCGGTGTTTGCCAGTTGGCGAGATACATGTAGGCAGGACTATCCCAAAGAACCCTGGCAATTTTTCTTGTACTGAAAGTACCAGTGGTATAAGCGTATATCAATATCTTGATTATCATCCTGGGATTATAGGAAGAAGCGTTCTCAGAAACCACGAGGTACAGTGAATTCATATCAAGACCTTCAACAATGTTGTTTATTATCACCGCAGGGTGATCATCGGGCAGCTCTTTATCGTAATCTTCGATATCAGGTGGATAAAAGTCCATGGTATTAAGTCTCCTTTAATTAATTTGAAATATTGGTAATCGCTGTATCGAATTATCCACACGCTATTCTCTTTATTCGTTAATGTGTCATTTCGACCAACGGGAGAAATCTTATCTTTTCAATAGGTTGCAGAATAAAGATTTCTCGTTTCACTCGAAATGACAGGCCAGAGGGACTTTTTACGAGTCTGTCATATTTAATCTTTTCAGAATCTTTATGGCTGCCCGCTTCACCTCCATACTGGGGTCCGAAAGCATGTTTTCAATCTCTTCTCTAAATCCAAGCAGATCATCTCTGCCGACTTCATATAACCGCTCTAAAGCCAGAGCTCTAATATGGGGAACCTCGTCATTTAAACATCCACGATACGTTGCTGTATGCTCAGCGGCTTCCGATACCGACCCAAGGAGTACCAGGGCATCATAGCGAAGATCGTCATTCTCATGTTCCAGATATTTGAGATAAACTTTTATAACTTCTTTACGCCTGGAAGAAAAACGCCATATATTAAAGAGGATGCACCTTCTCTGTTCCAGGGATCCGTGTTCCAGGCGTTCAATTAGCAGGTTAAATATACGATCATCTCTAAGATTTGTGAGGGCATTGACAGCGCTCTGCTGAACCTGAATATCAGAATCGTAAAGGAGGTCGATAAGGGGAACTGCGATCTTAATATTTCCCTCCCATCCCAGTGCAAAAGCCGCATTAGTCCGCAGTTCAGTGTCGGGACTTTTCAGGTTTTCAAGCAAACAATCGATTAAAGGCTGGGGCTCTTCGAGAAAAGGAAAAATAATGCTGAGCTGGATGGTGGCAAAGCGGCGAAACTCTTTATTTTCTTCTGGATCAATGAGTATCTGATAGAGGGGCCAGGCCACCTCCTCTCTGGCAAAATCGCCTAAAAACAGGATTGCTTTCTGCTTGAAATTATAATCGGCATATTTCAATACCTTTAGAAGCAGGGGAACGGCCCTGTCCCGTTCTTTTAAGAAGAGTTCTACCGACTCGATATACGAACCTGCCTTTTCAATAAGGCGTTCTCTGGATTCGAAATCTATTACTTTGCTTTGATTCATGGTAACTACTCAGGTGGATAGACTGAAGGCTGAAGATTGTTAGGAAAAGCAGGAATACTGCACATTTTGAAGCCATGTTTAATGCAAAAATCTGTTGTTTCTCCGCCAAAGCGCTCTTTCTACCCCTTCAGCCTTCAGCCTAAATACCTTCAGCCTGACTACGTGAGTAGTTACCATATATCATTCCGCAACAGCACGTTTGAAGGCCTCCTGTACCTGGGGCGGGAATGGGGACGGTACCGGCTTCCTGTCTGAGCCGCGTGTCACCCAGATCGCATGGTGCTCCCCGAAGGCGAGTTTTACACGCGCGCCGTCCGGCTCCATACGGAAATACTCAAAATACAGAATTGCGCTGCACCTCTTCCATTCCTTGAGGGCCATGGTCACCATGA
>JAUWNZ010000102.1 GCA_030612385.1 Pseudomonadota bacterium
ACTAGTGCCTGAACGAAAACCTTGTTCAGGCACGGTTTTGAGTTTTGGGTTTCGAGTTTTGAGTTAAAAAAAGGAAGTAATCTCAGCAAGTTAGAAATTTCTAAACAAAAAGGGGAAACCATATTTCAGGGTTTTCGTTCAGACACTAACTACTCAGGTGGACAGGCTGAAGACTGCGTAGGAAAAGCGGGAATATTGCACACTTTATAGTAGACCCAGTGTCAAGGCAGACATCGTCAAGTGGTCAAGTAGTCGAGTGGTTAAGTGGTTGTTATTCAAGCAAGCAGACTATTGAGAGCTGAAAGGCGGGTGGCATGGACAAACTCGTTTGTCCGTGCGCAATTACCCAAGCTGAAAGGTGAAAGATTGAAAACCAAGATGCTCAAGTCCTTTGAGCTTTGAGCTTTGATGCGGAGATATTATGGAAGCTAAATCTATCAAAGAGAGCAGTGTCAGCCTTTCGCATGTTATGCTTCCCCAGGATGCGAATACAATGGGAAATGTGCATGGCGGAGTTATTATGAAGCATGTAGATAATGCTGCGGCAGTTGTTGCTATCAGACATGTACGCTCCAATGCCGTTACAGCTTCCATCGACAGGCTCGATTTTCACAGTCCTGTTTTTGTCGGAAACCTTCTTAAACTTAAAGCGAGTATAAACTATACAGGCAAAACTTCCATGGAAATAGGAGTTCGTGTTGAAACAGAAGATCTGATCACGGGTGAGGTTCGTCACACAGCCTCGGCTTATTTAACCTTTGTGGCTCTGGATGAAAACGGCAGACCAAAGGAGATCCCCCCTGTAATAATTGAATCAGACAAAGAAATCAGACGAAGTCGTGAAGCTGCCGAAAGAAGAAGAATAAGACTTGCCGAGAGACAGAGTGAAGAAAGATGGAGGTAAGCATTCACCGCATAGAAACTATTCTTGTAAGCCGGGAAACAAATGAAAATCCCCTATGAACTCCCCCTTTAGAAATTAATCGTTACACATATCCGTTTGTGAAACGACCTGTCCCGCAAATAACTCCCTCTCCTCGAGGGGGAGGTTTCAGGCTGGCTGGGGAAACCGGCAGACAAGATCAAATCGAAGACTTAACAGAAGACTAATCATTGCCTCGTGAAAATATTCACGCAAAACACGCAAAGAACAACAAAAGCAAGAACCTGGAACCATCTTCTCAAACAGCCTTCTTTGAATCCTTCCGGGACGGCAAATTTTATCAAGGTGACCCCACTGGTTTTTACAAAGAGGTATAATATGCGAAAAATTATTATGATGGTTCTTTTCTTGTCATTGTTGCCCTGTTACGGTTTAGCTGAATGTGCACAGGCTCAGGATGCACAGGCTATTGTTGAGGCGAGCTTCAATTATATGCGGGAAAAAACATCGGTTTCCACGGTAGACATGATTATTTATCGACCCGATTGGAAGAGGGCGATGACGATCAAAGCATGGACGAAAGGACAGGACCAGAGTATATTCTGGATCATCATGCCACCCAAAGACAAGGGCAATGGTACGCTGAAGAAAAAGCGTGAAATGTGGATATATAACCCCAAGGTCAATCGTGTCATCAAGCTTCCGCCTTCAATGATGTCCCAGGCCTGGATGGGATCGGATTTTTCCAACGATGACCTCTCCAAGACGGACAGCCTGCTTACCGATTATATCCATACCATTATCGGCGCCGAAACCGATGAAGGGGGAAAAGTATATGTTATCAAATCCATGCCCAAACCGGAAGCTCCGGTCGTATGGGGAATGCAGAAGCTCAAGATTCGTGAGGACCATATATTTCTCGAACAGGAATTCTTTGATGAAGACCTTCAGCCCGTCAAAATTCTGACAACGGGAAAGATCGGGATGATGGGGAAGAAACTGTTTCCCCGTGTGTGGAAAATGCAAAAACACGCTGTTGAAGATGAATACACCATTCTGGAATACAGGGAACTTTCGTTTAATATAGACGTACCGGACAACCTTTTTTCAGTCTCTTCTTTAAAAACTCCCAGAAGGTAGAAAAAATCATGTCCATCGATATGAAAATGGCATGGCGTAATATCTGGCGTAATCCCAGGCGGTCGATTTTAACCATGGCCGCCATTGCTTTTGCCTGTTTGCTCCTTGTTTTTATGCTGTCATGGCAGTTTGGCTCCTATGATACGATGATTAATTCCGCAGTGAAGATTCACACAGGCCATCTGCAAATACAGGCAAAAGGATATCAGGACAGAAAGAGTATCCGCCTGGTTGTCCCTGACCCGACGCGGGTAGGCGAGGTTCTGAAGGACATACCTGAGGTGGATGAATATACCTTTCGTGCAAATGCCTTTTCTCTGGTTTCATCCATGGATCGAACCTATGGGATCATGGTGACCGGTATCGATCCCGGCAGGGAGGCAAAGGTATCGACGATTGAGCATTTGATTCGACAGGGGAAATATCTTTCCGACAGTGATATCAACAAGGCTTTGATCGGAGAGCTCCTTGCGAAAAATCTGAAGGTAACCCTGGGTGATGAATTGGTTGTACTGGGTCAGGGGCGAGATGGTTCTGTTGCGGCAACGGTCACGACGGTTGAGGGAATTTTCAGTTCCGGACAGGACGTTTTAGATCGTTCCTCAATGCAGATTACCCTAAAGGACTTTCAAGATATATATGCTATGCGCGGAGCGGTTCATGAGGTGGTAATACTTGGCAAATCGCTCAATGCTGTGCAGAAGATAAAGGAGACGGTTGTTGCTGAGATTCGGAAAATCGACAATAATCATCACCTTGCTGTCTTAGACTGGATGGAACTCTTGCCAGGCCTGGTCGAAGGCATTCAAATGGATATGTACAGCGGTCTCATCTTCTATTTGATTCTGGTCATTGTTGTTGCATTCAGTATCCTGAATACCTTTCTCATGTCCATCTTCGAAAGAACCAGGGAATTCGGTGTTATGCTGGCCATCGGGACAACGCCGGGGCGATTGATGAAATTGCTGTTGCTGGAATCGACGACAATGACAATGCTTGGCATTATTGTCGGAATCATCGCCGGCAGTTTGATTACGTGGTATTTTCAGATTCACGGCATCGTTATTTCGGGAGCATCCGATATAATGAGCCGGTTCGGTATACCTGAAAGGATGTATCCCCGGCTTTCACTGCGCTCCCTCGTGATCGGACCGGGTGTTGTCTTGATCATAACATTCCTGACCGCCCTGTATCCGGCCATGAAAGTTCGACATTTCCACCCGGTTGAAGCAATGAAAGCAGTTTGAGCTATCGGTAATGCCGGCTACGTGTTGCAGAAAAGTAATGCTGAAAGCTTATATGAAAGGTTTCCCTAAATGTTCTTCCAGTTAGCATGGCGTAATATCTGGCGAAACCCGAGGCGGACCGCCGTCATCATGACAGCGATTGTTATAGGGGTCTGGAGTATGATCTTCCTGGGCGCTCTCATGAGGGGTATGACCGATCAAATGGTCAGAAATGGTATTTCAACCCTGACCGGACACATTCAGGTGCATCGCAAGGGTTACCGGAACGATCCTGTTATTGAAAACAGTATGACCGATCCTCGGCAAGTAGTGAGTACTCTGGAAAAAACTTTACCGTCGGATGTTCGGTGGTCATCACGAGTGCGGGTTAATGCCGTTGTCAGCAATGCCCGGCACACGGCGGGGATAACTTTCGCAGGAATTAACCCGTCACAGGAGGCAGAAATTTCATTCATCGGAACATCTGTCACGGAAGGACGATACCTGAAGGATGATGATACATACGGAATCGTTGTGGGTAAGGCCCTGGCAGAGAAATTTGGGACGAAGTTAGGACGTAAAATGCTGGTTATGTCCCAGGATACGGATAAGGAAATCGCATCACGGGCCTTCCGAATTGTCGGAATATTCAGGGCTGAAATGGAAGCGACGGAAAAAGAGTTCGTTTTCGTTACCATGCAGGCCGCACAACGTATGCTCAAGATGAAAAACGGAATTTCTGAAATATCCCTGTTACTGCCGGATGCCAAAGACGTCGACACGGTGGCTGACTCCCTGCGCGCCGTTCTGCCTGCTGTCGATTACGAAGTTCTGACATGGAGGGAACTCTTGCCGTTTGTCACCGCATATTTAAATATTTATGATGGATTTATTTTTATATGGTTCATTGTTGTATTCATTGCCATGGGATTCGGTATTGTCAATACCACATTGATGGCGGTGTTCGAGCGAATACGTGAGTTTGGCCTCTTAAAGGCATTAGGGATGAAACCGTGGTGGATCATCAAAGAGGTCCTCACCGAATCATTTTTTCTCCTGATCATTGGCATGATTATTGGTAATGCCTTGAGCTTTGTGAGTGTTTTTGCCCTGTCCAGGATCGGTATAGATCTTTCAGCCTTTGCAGCAGGTTCCGAGTATTTTGGTATATCACGGGTGATTTATCCTGCCGTTTACATGTACGATGTGATCATGGCAAATCTGGTAGTGTTTGTCCTCGGTCTTTTAGTAAGCGTTTATCCGGCTGTGAAGGCAGCTCGCTTTACACCGATAGATGCACTGGCGCAAACATAAACGGCCGGAGTTTAAGAGTTCAGTATCTGAAATGATCACATACTGCTGATAACTGATTGCATATATGGCATCTTTCATTTACCGGTTTACACTTTTTTTAAAAAGGCATGTATTTCTTGCCTAATCCAGGATGCCGAAACTTGAAATTAGAAATTAGATAATGCATTCTTCTGTTTTTCCCAATTTCAAGTTTCCAATTTCAGATTTCACCGGCAAGATACAAAATCAACAAAGTGTAAACTACTTTTGATTTGTCATGAAGGATGCCGCATATATATAACTTTATGCGGGAGTTATATGATGAATATTGTTGAAACCGTTGACGTCAAAAAAACGTATCAACAGGGGAAAGTGGAAGTAACGGCCCTTGGCGGTGTGAGTCTATCGATACAAAAAGGAAGTTTTGTTGCCCTGGCCGGTCCGTCGGGATCAGGGAAAACCACATTGCTGAACATGATCGGTGGTTTGGATTCTCCCGATTCAGGTCGCATTGTTGTAAACGGCAACGCGCTGGAGAAGATGAGTCAAACGGAGCTGGCCGGCTTGCGGCTGCACAATATCGGTTTTATTTTTCAGGCGTATAATCTGATTCCCGTTCTGTCCGCCCTGGAAAACGTGGAATTTGTCATGCTTCTTCAAGGCATTCCTTCTGCTGAGCGACGAGATCGCGCAATGTCCATATTAGACGATGTGGGTCTGGAAGGGACGTATAATCGTCGTCCGGCTGAGTTATCCGGGGGACAACAGCAGCGGGTAGCAGTTGCCCG
>JAUWNZ010000072.1 GCA_030612385.1 Pseudomonadota bacterium
CTTGTACAGTAAAGTTTTATAGCTTACCTTTAAAATTTCAGCCGCCTGACTTCGATTCCAGTGGGTCTGGTCCAGCACCCTCTTAATAATCTTCTTTTCAGCATCAAGAGCCGCCATCTTGCCAATCTCCTTAAGAGAGAGGTCCCCATCATAAATATGTCCATTGTTAACGAATGCCTTTTCCCTGTCTTGACCATCGATTAAACCTTGCAAGACCGTTTCCTCATCTTCAAGGACAACGATCTTTTTAATGGCGCTCTCCAATTCTCTGATGTTGCCGGGCCAGTTGTAGTCCAACAACAGGTTTAATCCCTTCTCAGTTAATTTTTTGAGTTTCCGGCCATATTCCCGGCTGTATTTTTTCATGAAATATCCGGCCAGATCCGAAATCTCCTCCTTTCTTTCCCTCAAAGGGGGCACATGAATTCTTACCACATTTAAGCGATGAAAGAGATCCTCGCGAAAGCCCCCTTCCGCCACCATCTCCTCGATGTTCCGATTGGTGGCAGAGATCACCCTGACATCGACTTTTATTTCTCTATTTCCTCCCAGACGAAAGAATTCACCCTCCTGAAGTACCCTTAACAGTTTTGCCTGTGAAGGTTGTACCATGTCACCTATTTCATCTAAGAATATAGTTCCTTCGCCTGCAAGTTCAAATCTGCCCGGCTTATTCTGAGAGGCGCCGGTAAATGCCCCTTTTTCATATCCAAATAGCTCGCTTTCCAGCAAACTACCGGGAAGAGCCACACAATTTACCTTAACCATGGACTTATTTTTCCTCAAAGAATGAGCATGAATAGCGTTGGCTACCAATTCTTTGCCTGTTCCACTTTCACCGCTTATCAACACAGGCACATCGGTATCGGCGATCCGGTTGATTATTTCACCAATGGACCTCATTTTATCGCTGTTTTTAAACAATAATTGATCGTCGATCCGACCTATGGGAAGATCCTTGCCGATCTTCCTGATCGGGACTCTCTTGTCGGCAGGTTTGGCAATGGCCATTTCATCCCCCGAAATCTTCATCTGATAGTGAGGTCATAAGCTCTCTTATCCGGTTTATAATAGCAAATCTTGTGCCAATCTGGAGTCTCATCAGGGGCTACATATTGTAATTGCAGGCTCAGCTTACAATAGCCTTACATCTTTAATTTTACAACCAGGAAAAATAAGGCAGAAGATTTTAAAAGAGTGGGTGAATTTGACCCAAAAAGGGAAAAGTTTTCCACAAATTGGATAAAAACTTGTAACTACTCAGGTTCAAAGTTCAGGGGGTTCACGGTTCAAGGTATTAGCTCAATAAATAGGGGCAAACCCAGTTCGTAGGGTGGATTAAGCGGAGCGAATCTACCGAAAACTCTTCGAGCTGCGCCGGCACAACAAAGAACAAGCGATAAAAGGTTTTGTTGGGTTTCGTTTCTCAACCCAACCTACGGATTGCTTTGGTGGATTCGTCGCTTACGCTCCTTAATCCACCCTACGATTTACGAGATGGGAAAGAGAAGTTCGTAGGAATGATATGTAAGAGTGGTTGTGAATCGAAACCAGCATTTTAAAAATGTAATCCCCTTATTTATTGAGCTGATACGATTCAAGAGGGACTAACAACCTTTAGCCTAAGCAACCTGAATTATTATAATATTTTTTTGAGCTTGTAAAGCAAGGTCTTATAATTGATGCCTAACAGCTCTGCGGCTTTCCTTCTGTTCCAGTTAGTTTCATCCAGGGCCTTTAAGATCGTTTCCTTCTCCACTTCACGCGCCTTCTCTTTACTCACATTTTTAAAAGAGGAGATAGCCGGGGCAGAATCAGGAGTTGTATAAAAAGAACGGGGATATTTCTCTTTTTTCTTACATCTTTCTGTAAGTTCCTCCAAAATCCGGCCTTCATCTCTCAAAACCACCACCCTTCTGACAATATTCTCAAGTTCCCTGACATTGCCGGGCCAGTCATAATTCCCAAAAGCTTTCATCAGATTCCCCGATATAGCTTTTGTTTTGCGGTTATACTTTCGGTTGTACTTTTCCACAAAATACTCACACAGGACAGGAATATCGTCCCTTCGCTCCCGCAATGGGGGGACAAATATGTTTACAACATTTAGACGATGGTACAAATCTTTTCTGAAATCCCCCTCTCTTACCGCTTTTTCCAGGTTTTTATTGGTGGCAACCAGCACACGTGTGTCCACATGGGTCTCTTTCTTGTCGCCCAATCTGGTAAACACCCCATCCTGGAGGACTTGAAGCAACTTTGCCTGCAACGGTACAGACATCTCACCTATTTCATCCAGAAAAATGGTCCCATGGTTGGCAAGCCCGAACCTGCCGGGTTTCGGCACATAAGCGCCGGTAAAGGCTCCCTTTTCGTATCCGAAAAGTTCACTTTCCAGAAGCTCGCCGGGAATTGAAGCACAACTGACCTTTATTAAGGCTTTATTTCTTCTGGGGGAACTGGAGTAGATATATCTGGCGATAATCTCCTTCCCTACACCGCTTTCCCCTTGAATCAGGACCGTTATATCGGTGTCCGCTATCTGGTCAATCGTCCTCTTAACATCATCCATCATCTCGCTGACGCTGATAAATTCTTCCTTTCTTTCTGCCTTCAGTTGCTCTTTTAAATCTCTTATCTGATCAACCAGTTCCATCCTTCCCAGCACATTATTGATGGCTATCTCCAGCTCTTCATCCTCAAAGCCTTTGGTGAGATAGTTTGAGGCTCCGGATTTCATAGCCTCCACCACTATCTTTGTCTGTCCCATGGCGGAAAGCATAATTACAGGAAGGTCGCTCTTAAGCTCCCTTATTTTTTGCAGTGTCGTAAGGCCATCCATTTCCGGCATCATGACATCCAGAATCACTACCGAGCATACCTCACCTTTTTTTATGTGATCCAGGGCTTCTTTGCCACTTCCAACCGATGTTACTCTATAACCCTTCAAAGAGAGGAGAGTATTCAAATACGTACGCGCGCTCTCTTCATCATCCACTATTAGAATGGATATCTCTCTATTCGGCTTTTCTGTCTTATCCTTTTTATTCATTTCAAACCTGAATGCCGCGAAGTCGCTCTTTTAGCGGCAGAGTAAAAATAAACCTGCTGCCCTCCTTCTTTCCTGGCTCCAGCCAGATTTTGCCGCCATGGGCTTCGATTATTTTTTTACAGATTGCAAGACCCAGCCCAACGCCATCTTTGCCACCTGTTCTTTTTCCAACCTTGAATTCATCAAAGATGTTCCTTCTCTCCTCCTCCGGGACTCCAATGCCATTATCCGTAACTGAAATTTTGAGAAAATTGCCTGTGGGAGATTGTGCTTCTACCATTATCTCCCCGCCTTCCGGAGTATGATTGATGGCATTTATTGTCAGATTTACCAGGACCTGCCCTATCCTGCTCTTGTCTAAAAATATTTTCGGCAATTTCTCACCCGGGACTTTCATTTCGAGGCTTATTTTCTTGTTTCCGGCCAGCGTCTCTACCTCTCTAAAAATCTCTTCAATACATCCACCTATCTCTTCTTCCTGGAGATTCAGCTCCACCTTTCCCGATTCCATACGGGAAAGATCCATGACCTCCCGGGCAAAACTGGTTAAACGATCGCAGCTTTTTTTGCTCTCATGCAGGATTTTTTGTTGTAGTAGACTAAGTGGGCCTGCCTCTCCTTGCAACATCATCCGGTTATAGCCGGTTATTACCATTATGGGGGTACGCAGCTCATGGGCAATTATGGCCAGAAAATTTGTTTTTAACCTCTCCAGTTCCTTTCTCGAAGTAATATCTCTGACAATACTTTGAATTGCACGACTCCCCTCATACTCAACGATAGTCGCCCCAATCTCTACTTCCACCTCTCTTCCATCTTTGCTGACTATTGTAGATTCAAAACATGACGAGCTTCCCTTTCTGTCCAGGCTTTCTTCTATTTCCTGCAGACGTCGTCTGGCCGGATCAACGGAAAAGTCATTGTTAAGACTTTTCAGAGAAAAATCTTGCGTTGAATATCCCAGCATCTCCGCAAAATGTCTGTTTGCAAACTTAAACAGACCATTCCGGTATATAAATATACCGTCGTTGGCTCCCTGTACCAGCGCCCGGTATTTTTGCTCGGATGCTTTTAATATTGCGGTCTTTTCCCTGACCTTCTCTTCAAGGCTTTTATTTAATTCCTGGAGTTGCTCGTAAAGGAGAAAAGTTGACAGGGTAGTGGCAGCCAGATCAGCAATGGTACTAATGACTATCTGGTCATCCTGGTTAAAGACTTCAGGTTGAGAACTGCTTAGGTTGAAAACACCGAGAACTCCATTCTGACTGGCGATGGGGACGCAGAGAAGCGATCTGATTTCGGATAAAGGTTTCCCAAAACCAAGGAATAATTTTTCCTTCATTGTGTCCGCGATCAGAAAAGGCCTATCTTCTTCAGCAACTTTCCCTGCAATTCCTTCACTTATATCGAAGCTCCGTCCATGGGACACTTTCTGATTATAGTATCTGCCCTTTTCGTCCTGCTTGCCCTTAGCTGCTTTAATAACCAGCTTGCCGGTATCTTTGTCAAGTAACATCAAGGAACAATTTTCGGCCTCGGTCTCATCGATAACCACATCCACAATAGTAAGATAAACTTTAGCCAGATCGGGAAGAAACCTCATGCTGTTGATGATTCGTTTAATTAGGGAAAACTCTCTTGCCATATCCTTGCGGGCATGGACGGCTTTCTCAGGGACTTGATCATAGATATCTAAGCTTTCTCGTGATGTCATTTTCGCCTTCGTATTCAGTTATCTATCCGCAATTTTTATGCATTTCTCTCTATCACGTATGTAATTACTCAGGTTTTTTAGTAACTGTTCACCGCGGAGACCGCAGAGACCACAGAGATGACAAAATAGTTAAACAGGATCACAGAAGCGGCCATCTATGGGTTCCAAGTTCACTATATTTATAACGAATTATTTAAAATTTTACCAATGAAATATCAGCAATTCTAATTTTGGATTCTTCTCCCGATTAGTTGATGCAAAGGGTTCGAGGATTCAAGGTGTCAAGTGCTTTCTTTCTAACTCTTAAGCATTTCACTTACTCCCTCGACCCCTTGAGTCCTTATAATCCTACCAACTCTTTTGGAGATGACCCTAATTGCTGCCATTTTGTAATAACACTTGCATCATTTACACAAATCTCCTATCCTTAAATTATATGACAATGGTGGTCAGCGCAAATGTATTGGTGGGGAAAACAGGTTTCAATAGGGATATTCTCGGTCTTTTTTCTTATATTCGGCATCGATCTTCTTGTTGCATCCTACCGTTTAGACAATCCCTATGAATTCATTATGTGCTTTTTTGCATCAAGCCTTATCATCCTGATCAGCGCGGTGGGAATACTCTATCCTGCCATCAGGATATTTACCTTCTTAAAAACAAAGAATGTGAGCAAAAATGACGGCAATATCTAAGCACACACGTAATAACAGTTTTATTCTCTTTATAATTATCATCTTAGCGCTTCTTGGTTTAACCTCAGAGGCATTAAGCTTCGATCTGGAAAAGAGTGTCAGAAAATTTACTCTCAATAATGGTCTGAAGGTACTGATGGTAGAACGGCATTCAAGCCCGACGGTCTCATTTTACATAAGGCACAAGGTGGGAGCCGTTGAGGAAATCAACGGCAGGACCGGTACCGCGCATATTCTGGAACATATGATGTTTAAAGGAACAAAGACCATAGGAACAAGGAACTTTAAAGAGGAAAGAAGGATACTCGACGATATAGCGAGTGTGGGGAATGCCCTCGACATGGAAAGGGTGAAAGGAGAAACAGCCGATAAGAAAAAGATAGAAGGACTGGATCGGCAATTAAAAACACTTCAAAAAAGGGCAAAGAAATACATACTTGAAAACGAGATCGGCAGACTTTACATTGAAAATGGAGGAGTTAAACTGAATGCCTCCACAGGCAGGGATTTGACGACCTATCAGGTAAGCCTCCCTTCCAACAAGATTGAACTCTGGGCAAGGATAGAATCTGACAGGATGACAAACCCCGTCTTCCGGGAATTTTATTCCGAACGGAGCGTGGTAATAGAAGAGAGAAGGCAGGTCATAGAATCCATTCCTGGAAGATTCCTCATGGAACAATTCCTTGCATCGGCCTTCACCGCTCATCCTTACAGGAGACCTGTCGTCGGATGGGCCTCCGACATGTCTTTCCTGAATATTGATTACACAAAGAATTTTTTCAAGACTTACTATGCCCCAAACAACACGGTAATCGCCGTGGTTGGAGACATATCGCCGGCTAAAACCATCGATATCATAAAAAGATATTTCGGGAAAATACCCCGCCAGGAACTTCCCCTTTTACATATAACGGAAGAACCACCGCAAAAAGGCGAGAAGAGGATCAAGGTGATATATGATGCAAGCCCTCAAATTATAATAGGTTATCATAAACCTGCCCTGCCCTCCTTCGATGATTATGTTTTTGATGTCATCGATTCAATCCTCTCAAGGGGAAGGACATCGAGATTCTTCAAGACACTTGTTGAGGAAAAAGGCATTGCTGAAAGCGTGAGGGCGGTAAATGGCATTCCCGGCGCAAGGTTTCCGAATCTTTTTACCATACTTGCAGCGCCGAGATACCCCCATACAAATAGCGAACTGGAAGACGCCATATACAGTGAAATCGAGAAGCTGAAAAGGGAACCTGTAACCGAAAGGGAGATACAAAAGACAAAAAACCGGCTAAAAGCGGATATCTTAAGGAGCCTCG
>JAUWNZ010000172.1 GCA_030612385.1 Pseudomonadota bacterium
CACGCCGAAGTCTGTCAACTCGTAAATTCGTTTCATCTCTCCCAAATTTCTAATTTCCAATTTCAAGTTTCAAGCCGTGAATGGCTAAGATTCACAATCACTCTTACATATTGGGGGTTGCCCCTATTTATTGAGCTGATACCTACTGTCCGCAATTTCTCCATGGGAATTCAGCAAACTCTTTGAAAAAAAGAGAGCGGGAATTTCGTGTGATCCAGAGGATTGGATAAATACTGCTCTTGATATGCCAAAACTTAGGTTAGTTCCTCTTTCTCCTGTTTTGTCATACCGCTCAACTGTGCTACCACAACTTTTTCATAATGATCCGGCTGATCAAATTATTGTAGCAACGGCAAGGGAAGAAAATGCCACTATATTGACAAAAGATGAAAGAATTCTTGCTTATAAAAATGTTCGAAGTTTTTGGTAACCATTAAAAAAATGGCAGAACAAAGCAATTGAGCAGACCGTAAGATTGATGCCGCTTTTTCATAACAGTTTTCTTGTAATTTTGAAGATTTTTTATTTTTAGACAGCCTGTTGGCGGCTGCTCACTTTTTCGATATGCAAAAAATAAGGGTGTAAGTGTTTCCGGGGTCAGCCCTTGACATGGGACATTTAATTCCCCGTTACTTCATTCAAATCGCTATCCTTGCTGTGACTTCTCGGGGCGTCTTGATGTTGATCATCAACAACTGTGAATGTCCTATGTCATGGGCTGACCCCTATGTTGTGCTGTGTTGTGCACCAGAGGGGGGTAGGCTTTACCCGGCAGCCTCCCATTTTTCTGAAAGAGGGGAACGTTATTACTATAAGTATCGAAAAAATCGGGGAGCTCACAAATCCGGTCATAAAAGAAGATCACAAGGAAGGAGGCTGAAGGCTGTTAGCGCCTGATAGCATTCAGCCTATCTACCTTCACAGCGCGCATTATCTCATTCTTTTCAATCTCGCTATCCTTTCTTCAGCCGGTGGGTGGGTGCTGAAGAGATTCATAAGGGATTTTCCTGTCAGAGGATTTACAATAAACATATGGGCGGTTGATGGATTGGCTTGCATGGGGATCGCTTTTGAGGCCTGAGATAACTTTTCCAGAGCGCCGGCAAGATCATAAGGTTTGCCCGATATACGCGCGCCACCCTTGTCGGCCATATATTCGCGTGACCGTGATATAGCCATCTGTATAATCATTGCGGCGATAGGCGCCAGAATGGCCATGAGGATCAAACCAAAAATTCCTCCCTCGTCGTCGTCTCGTCCAACACCAAAAATAGCTGCCCATTTTGCCATGCTCGCCAGCATTATGATGGCTCCGGCCAGTGTTGCCGCAATGGAACCAATCAGCATATCCTTGTTTTTTATGTGGGTGAGTTCATGGGAAAGAACTCCTTCAAGTTCGTCCCTGTTAAGTATGCGCAAGAGTCCTTCCGTGACCGCCACGACAGCATGTTTCTCATTCCTTCCGGTGGCAAAGGCATTCGGAGTATCACCCGGAACGATGTAAACCTTTGGCATGGGAAGGCCGGCCTTTAATGCCAGGGTCTTTATCAGGGAATAAAGTTCAGGAGCTTCGCCCTCCGAAACCTGTCTCGCCCGATACATCTTCAAGACGATTTTGTCTGAAAACCAGTAACTTCCGAAGTTCATCACCATTGCAAAGATAAACGCAATCACTATTCCCTGCCGGCCGCCGAAATACCCGCCTATCATCATCAGAAGAACGGTCAGGGCACACAAAAGTATGCCCGTTTTAATCGTATTCATTCAATCTCTCCTCTTATCTACTTCACAGGCTTTTCAATGCTGACAAATATCTTTCCATCCTTAAATACGCTGACCGTCCCCGTCGATTCAGAGATAACAACAGCAATAGCGTGTGATACATCTGTAATACCGGCAGCTGCTATATGTCGGCTTCCAAGTCCCTTGGGGAAATCTTTACTTTCCAAAGCGGCATTGAGGTGTCTTCCTGCAGTCACAATAACACCATCATCTTTTAAAATGAAGGCCCCATCAATGGCTGAGAATTCTTTTATTGTCTCTTTTAAATTAGGATTAAGGATATTTCTTTCATTCTCCGCATACCCCATGAACGGGTTGATTATCATTTGTCTGGAAAGCTGCAACACCTTTTCGTGGTCTCCCAGAATGAAGATTGTTCCCACTGGGCGGCTCTCTCTCCCCTGAGCGGCCAATTCCAGGGCAATATTCAACACCACATCGAAAACTTCCGGATATACATCCTCAATAATATCCTTAATCTCCTCTGATGTAAAAATTTCAAATTCCCTACCGACATCAATAATCATTATGCAGTCCAAATATCCGAATTTAGAAATGCCTGAAAGGCAGACCAGCTTGTCTCCACTTTTAAAAAGACCCGTGGCAATCCCTTTCGTAACCGCGATTTTTATCTGACCGACTCGAGTTAAATTCACATCAGGAACGTTTAAAACATTTATTGAATTACTGAACTTTTCAGGTACATCCGCATCTCCTCTTGTGACGATAATCCTTTCACAGCAAGTCTTATTGTTAGTTGTATCTATCAAAAGATCGGGAACCATATCAGCATATAGCAATATCGCTCTTGCCTTGATATCTTGTCCTATCTGGCACGCAAATTTCAAAATTGCTTTGTTAAGAAAATCCATAGCATTTCCTGTGGTGGCGCCCACAGCCTGATTAGTTACACACAAATTGTATCTATGTCAAGATATAGAAAAACAGACGCCATGCATTACCGGGTTGTAACTGAAGTTTTTTAATCGTTCTGTGTGGCATGATCGTGATTTAATTAAATTTGATTTACCGACCGCGGTTGAAAAATATTGAAATAAGGGGAGAACCTTGGTAAAGGTGTCGGGTAATTAAACTTGGGGGGAGTTATGTCAAAGACTAAAATCTGGACACTATGGGAAGGCGAAAAGATCAATGAAGATGAGGCCGGTCTTCTAAGGAAAGTGGCGGCGGTAATCCCAATTCCCTTTGATGAAGAGGGGAAAAGGGATATAAAGACTCTTGTCAGCGCTTTTCTCGAAAGGGATGACGCTCTCGGCCTTGCTGCCCCACAAATCGGGATAAGCAAAAAGATAATCGCCTTCAGGACAGGAAAACTCGACGAAAAAAGGCGGATCAAAAGCGAAAAGGACTACGATGTCCTTGTTAATCCGCGGATTACTCAGTACAGGGGAGAAGATGAGAAGATGTCGGAAGGATGTCTCTCATGTCCTGAAATAAATGTTGAAGTCGGCAGGTTCTCCGAGATAAAAGTTCGAGCATATGATATTCACGGGGAAAAAGCAAACAGACGGTATACCGGTTTTATTGCCCGCATAGTTCAGCACGAACTTGATCATCTCGAGGGGAAGCTTATAGTCGACCATGAAGGGACATTATATTACCCAAAGAGCAAACAGGATTTTTTCGAACGATTATTCTTTAACAAGTAGAGGGGAGAGTGATTTTGAATAACCACATAAGCAACTCAGCGCCTCAGAAAATACTCATTGTAGATGATCATATTGTCAACCGGAAACTTTTGGCCGGTATCCTCAAGGAAGAGGGATATGAACTTGTAGAGGCAGAGGATGGGGAAGAAGCGGTTAAACTTGCCTTTAAGGAACTGCCCGACCTTATCCTGCTGGACATCATGATGCCAAAAAAAAACGGTTATGAGGTTTGCTCCGAGTTACAGAGCGATAGCCGGAGCGTCAATATTCCCATAATATTCCTCTCTGCCAAAACCGACACGGAGGCCAAGATAAAGGGTCTGGAGTTGGGTGGGGCC
>JAUWNZ010000292.1 GCA_030612385.1 Pseudomonadota bacterium
GCACATAACTTCAGTTACGCCACCCAGGCATCTATAAAACCTCCCACGTTTGTCTTCTTCGTTCGCGAGCCCAAAGCTGTCCATTTTTCATACCAGCGTTATCTTACAAATAAGATAAGAGAAGAATTTGGTTTTGATCAGGCGCCGATCAGAGTGGTGTTCAGGAAAAAGTAAGCGTTCACGGAACGTTGAAATTAGAAAATAGAAATTGGAAATTGGACCTTCATGCTTTTGTACTGTTGATGAATGTATTCAATTTTGTTCCACTTATCAAAGTTGTGCCAGACCATATCTGATAACGCTTCTGCCGGTTTGTAAACATCCAACTCGTAAACTCGTTTCATCTCTCCCAAATTTCTACTTTCCAATTTCAAGTTTCAAGCCGTGAACGGCTACCACCGATCAATATTCCGTTCTCTTCCCACAATAGGGACAGAAAGCAAAATCACCACTCAGTTCTCTTCCACAATGGCGGCACTGCTTGGCAGATGTCGCACCTGTCCCACCTTCATCATAGAAAATACTGTTGCATCTTTCGCATCTGAAAAAGGCAGCGCCCTGCCTTACAGGGAAAATCGGGATAAAAAAAAGACTTAGATAATAATCCACTCTTTCCCGGCATGCCCCATAATGCCCGCAGAAAGGGCATACCCTTGGAGTATTACTTATGCGTTTGGTCTTCGGCTGAATGCCGCCTATGAAGAAGAACATTCACTGGCCCCTTTCTTGAGGGTATCCGTCATTTCACCATGTATCTTCCCGTTTGAGGCAAGTATATGAGGAGACTTAAGGCGGTAATCTTTCCCGAAAATATCAGTGACCCGCCCACCCGCTTCCTTTACCATAAGCCATCCGGCGGCAGTATCCCACGGTTTTAGTCTCAGTTCCCAGAATCCGTCAAAGCGGCCTGCCGCTATATATGCAAGGTCAAGCGCCGCTGAGCCTGCACGGCGAACAGCCTGGGCCTTCAAAGCCATATTTTTAAAATGATTGAGGTTATTGTCTGGATTTTCACGTATATCGTAGGGAAAACCGGTAGCGAGAAGACTTTTTGTCATTTCCTGCGTGCTTGATACCAGGACCTTATTACCGTTCAAAAAGGCGCCCTTCCCTTCTTCCGCCACAAATATCTCTTCCATCATCGGGTCATAAATAACACCGACAATTATCTCACCTCCCCTTTCAAGGGCGACAGAGACACAGAAGACAGGGTACCCATGCGCATAATTGGTGGTGCCGTCGAGCGGGTCTATAACCCATCTGAATTCGGCTCCCCTGTCTATTTTTACAGATTCCTCCGACAGAATATCATGATGAGGGAACTTACCGGTGATTCCGGATACCAGCATCTCTTCAGATATCTTGTCGATCTCTGTAACAAGGTCAATTTCACCTTTATAACTTACCATATGCTTCTCTCCTATCTTCTCTTTAAGAAAAGCTCCAGCCTCCTTCGCAATAGACATGGCAAATTCCGTATAATTGTTCATGGGCTATAACCTCCCTGAAGGTTGAATGTCTTGTCCCCCAACCGAAAATACTATTTTACGCCTTACTTATCAATTTTTAAATTCCGTTCTACCGATAAGGATAAGCTTACTGGAACATCAACTTTTTGTTGCGTAACCATAAAATTAGTGCTAACTGCTTGAATTACAATAAGAGATTATTAGAGAATGAGAAATTTTTTGCAAGGTCAAGGAGGGCGAAGATTTTAACCACAGGAATACATTGAGTATTTTGAGGATTAAAATCTGAGCCTGACGCAGAGATTGCGGAAAATAGCCATTCTCGGACAGCCTCCCGGATAACCTTAGATATAAAGAGTTCAGGATCCCATGAAAAATGAGAATGACACACCATCTGAAGAATTGGAAAAGATTGTTCCTGATTTAAGAGGAATCAGAGAATCCAAGGGAATTGCTCTCGTAGATATATCCAAGGCAACCAAGATCAGA
>JAUWNZ010000155.1 GCA_030612385.1 Pseudomonadota bacterium
ACGCCGGAGTGGAAATATGTCCGGTGGAAGTCGCATTTCGATCTGGTGGACCGGAAAGGCGGAGCCGTATTTGGCAGCATCGGCAAGACGGGCAGGGAAGGACATGTTAACCTTTCGCAGGCCGAAGATCGAGCGGTTCGAAAGATGCAAAATATCCTGACGACGGATATTGTTAGGGATATTACGAGATATATTTTTAATTACTGAGGCAAATAGCCTTAAGTCTAAACAACCTGTTTGAGGAATATGAAGGTGACCATAAATCACTTTCATGCTATGTGTGTAACACCATTTATATAAGGAGGTAGCTATGATGACAAAAGGACAAGACAGGGAGGCGTTTATGAGAGCAAGGCGTGTAATGGTTTTGTGTGTTCTTCTGGCCGCGGGATTGCTGTTTGTTGTGGGTTGCGCAACGACCCACACGAAGGGGCCGGAGTGGACATTGAAGGGAAGCGGTGTCTTCGATGAGGATACCGGGAAGGTTTTTTATGGGGTGGGCGTTGCTTCCGGCATCAAGAACTATGCCCTTTTGCGATCGACTGCCGACAACCGCGCCAGGGAAGAGATCGCGAAGACTCTTGAGATATATGTGGCTGCCCTGGCCAAGGATTACATGGCTTCCACCACAGCCGGAGATATGGCGGCTTCCATGGAAGAGCAGCATGTGGAGCAGGCATTGAAGACCTTTACAAAAACGACACTCCACGGGGCAGTAATTGTCGACCGCTGGCCGAATCCCAAGGATGGGACTTTCTATTCACTGTGTAAGATGGACCTGTTAGCTTTCAAAGAGGCGCTGAATAATTATAATGAACTGGACAGCAGAGTTCGTGATTTCGTCAGGAAGAACGCTGAAAGATTGCACGGTGAACTTGAAAAGATGGAGCAAGAAAAGTAACGGCTTTGGAGTAGGGGCAGGCCTGTGTGCCTGCCCTGCAAACCAGGGCAATCACATAGGATTGCCCCTACAACCATGAACCGTGAACCTAATTAAGGAGAGACCATCGTGCGCAAGGATGAAAGACCTGTCTTAGGGGAAGGTGAAGGAACACCCGTAAAGAATATTATAGAATTGAATGATGTACTTCCTTCTGTTGAAGATGGTCTTGAGATTACCGGGAACAAAAATGGAAAAGTATTAACGGAAAGTGACAGGATTTACGACCTGGTTGATGTTATCGAAGAGGTTTGTCAAGCGGAGGGCGTTGATCGTTGTGATTTGAATGATGAAGAGGTAAAGAAGGTGTCTGAGATTACGGAGAGAGTTGCCAGAGAAATGGTGCCCGTGATTGCGGAAAGGATTATCAGAGAAGAAATTGAAAAATTGAAAAGCGGTTAACCGCAGAGAACGCAGAGAGCGCAGAGACGATCAAACAATTAACTTAGGATTAACTGGCGGGCGGGTGGCATGGACAAACTTGTCTGCCTGTGTGCGTAGCACGCAGACAGGTTTGTCCGTGCGTAACTACTCATCTATGGGCTATTAGTTGGGTTGAGGTGCGAAACCCAGCAAAAGCCTTTCAGCTTTTCCGGCTTTTCCGGGTTAGTTCCTGGCTTACAAAAATAGTTTCTCAGCGAGCTCTGCGTTCTCTGCGGTGAACGGATACGGGATTGGGGAGATTTTGTTTGAAAAAATTACTGATTTTTATTATATTCTGCAGCTTCTGGTATCCCTTAGAGATTGTTGGCTGGGGGGTAGATAAACACCGGGCATCCGGTGCCGGTGGTTCGGACTTAGGCGAGCTCAGTCGAACCGATGTTGAGGTAAACAGGAAGATGCCCAGAATTCTGGTTTTCTTTGAGGAACAGAGTATTGGGCAGGCAAATTCCATCCGCAGTTGGGATTCGCCGGAACCTGCCATTTGTGAAGGCGTTATCCGATCCATGTTTGCAGAGGAGGGTTTTGGTTTTATTGATCGCGTGGTTCTGACTGATAGGATCGATGCAGGAAAATCCCACAGCGATGAGTATGCTGTTGGTATAGGAAACAGTGTGGATGCGGAACTTGTAATAGTGGGTAAAGTTTTGACAAAATGTGCAGGGAATATAGCCGGCACCATAATGAAATCTTTTCGGGCCGGTATTACAGGAAAGGCTATAAGAACAGATAACGGGGCTGTCATAGCATCGGCGAGTACCCACGGATCATCTGTTGATATGGATGATCTGGCCGGAGGAACAAAAGCGATGGAAAAAGCGGCCGCTCAGCTGGCAAATCTCCTCATGCCTCAGATTATAGACGGGTGGCTGGAGCAAGCCGGTTCCATCACAATGATTGACATGACTGTTCATGGAATAAAGAAATATTCCGATTTTGTCGGATTTAAATCCGCATTAGAGACAAAGCTAAGAGGTGTGAAAAATATTCGTCCTAAGAAGATTGAATCGGGCACAGTTACACTGGGCATGGAGGTGCGGGGGGATGCTCAGTCTCTCGCAGATGAACTTGCCGTGAAAAACTTCGGCTGTTTTTCACTTGAAGTAATGGACGTTAGTCGAAATAGCATAGAGCTGAGAACCGTGAACCGTGAACCGTGAACCGTGAAATGGAGGTGTATAAGTGTTTATAAGTAGAACAAAGGAAGTGTTTTTTCTATTAGCTGTTGTCTGTCTTGTTTCAAGCTGCGGGCACAAGAATTTTTCTCCGGTAATTTCCGCTAACGGAGAAGGTGCCCCACGGCTTGTTGCAGTGCTGCCGGTTGAAAACGAGACATCCGATGCGCAGGCGGCGCTGATTCTGAGGGGAAAGATATTTGAAGAACTATATTTTAAGGGTTACCCCAAGATACCGTTTGAAATAATTGATGAGAGGCTTTCTCAAATTTACAGGGATGAGAGAGGACGCGCGGCGGGAAAGATTCCTCCCGTGGTCGTGGGAGAGTTGTTAGGTGTAGATGCCGTGATGTATTGCACACTGACCGAGCGGAAAACCTCCTTTGTTTATTTTTATGCCCCCACAATAGTTTCAGCCTCATTCGAGTTGAGAAGCACGAAGACAGGGGAGACACTCTGGAAAGCATACCACAGGGTCATAAAGAGAAATTATGGGTTTTCACGGAGATGGCTTGAGATGAAAGCATGCCAGATTTATGAGACAGCTGTTGATGAAGTTGTGGAGAAATCCCTTAAAACTCTTCCTGATGGTCCTGATTCTGTGTGACTCCGTGGTTCCAGGATATGAACATACCGAATTTTCTGACCCTGGCAAGACTACTCCTTGTTCCGGTTCTTGTTATATTCTTAATCCAGGGGCTTTTTTTTAACGCTCTTATTGTCTTTATTTTAGCAGGCGCCAGTGATGCTATCGATGGTTTTCTGGCGAGGATATTGAAGCAGAAAACAGTCCTTGGTTCATACATGGATCCACTGGCCGATAAGGCCTTGATTATTAGTTGTTTTGTGACTTTATCGGTTCTTGGAATGATCCCGCCCTGGCTTACCGTAATCGTCGTAAGCAGAGATTTTATTATACTGCTCGGCATTTCAGTGCTTTTTCTCATGTCGATCTCCCTTGAAATCCGCCCTGCTTTTGTGAGTAAAGTAAATACAACGCTTCAATTTATGACGATCTTTCTTGTCCTTGCGTCAGGATATTTGCCGTTGTATTTTAATCATCGGCTGATTGAACTGGTCTATTGGGCAACTGCCCTTTTTACCATTATTTCCGGCTTGAATTATGTAATGAAAGGGGTAAAACTTATAAATAGTGTTGAGTAGTTACACATGATCCCAATCCACCATCAACAGTACAAAAGCACGAAGACCAAATTTCCAATTTCTATTTTCTGATTTCAATATTCAGTAAACGCTTACCGTGGATCGAGACCAACACTTTAAAAATGTAATCCCCTATTTATTGAGCTGATACAGTAGAAGGTTGTTAGTTTTTTGCTAAATACCTTCAGCCTACCCACCTGTATAGTCACATGATTTCTTTGTATTTAAACCTGTCTGCGTTCATCTGTGTGAATCTTAGCCATTCACGGCTTGAAATTGGAAATTAGAAATTTGGGAGAGATGAAA
>JAUWNZ010000153.1 GCA_030612385.1 Pseudomonadota bacterium
TTTTGAAAAATTGAACATCAAACTCGATTTTGTGGTTAATCTGGAAGTTCCCAGGGCTGTTATTATGGATCGGCTTACAACCCGAAGAACCTGTTCAAACCCGGAATGCCAGGAGATATACAATATTAAGAGCAACCCGCCGACCCGGGATGGAAAATGCAGGAAATGCGGCAGCCCGGTCATACAGCGGGATGATGAGACCGAAGAAGCCATAATCCATCGGCTGGAAACGTATAATGAGAAGACAAGACCGCTTATAGAGTTTTATGACAACGAAGGATTGCTCAAAAATTTTGCTTCCATAGACAGCAATGAGACGTTTCTGAAGATCAAGAAGGCCATAGGTTTAGGCTAAAGGCTATTAGTTCCTTAGTTGTGAAATTCGTGCAAAAATGGTAAAAGAATTTAGTAACCATTCACCGCAGAGAGCACAGAGAACGCAGAGACAACAAAACAATTAACATAGGACGATTAACTGGCGGGCGGGTGGCATGGACAAACTTGTTTGTCCGTGTGTAACTACTCGGCTGTGGGCTATCAACTGTGTTGGGGCGCTAAACCCAATAAAAGGTTTTGAGCTTTGAGTTCTTCCGGCTCATCCGGGTTAGGTTGTTTTTCCTTCAGCTTATTTTGCGGTCTTTGCGACTTTGCGTGAGAATTTTTGAACATGGTGGATTACGGAAAAGAACTCAACCCCGAACAGCTTCAGGTTGTAATGGCGACCGGCGGCCCAATCCTTGTTATTGCGGGCGCCGGAAGCGGCAAGACGCGCACCATTACCTACAGGGTGGCCCGGCTGATTGAATCAGGTGTGAGGCCTGAGAATGTCCTTCTTGCCACCTTTACCAATAAGGCTGCCCGTGAGATGCTTGGGAGAGTTGAGATGCTTACAGGCATTGATATAAGCAGGTTGTGGGGAGGGACATTTCATCACATAGCCAATCTCATATTGAGAAGGGCCGGTTACCTTCTCGGTTATAACAGCAATTATTCAATCATAGACAGTGAGGATTCCAGGCAGCTCATAAATACCTGTATATCCGAACTCGGGATTGACAGCGGGTCTGAAAAGTTCCCGAAAGGAAATGTTATAGGAGATATTATAAGTCTTTCCATAAATACCGGAGATAGCATCGATAAGGTTGTCACAAAGAGAAATCCTTATTTTTACAACCGCATTGATAAAATTGAGGGGGTTGCTTCCCGCTATCAGACCCGGAAAAAAGAATTGAACGTGATGGATTTTGATGATCTCCTTATTAATTTAAGAAGACTTCTCGTCGGTTTTCCTGACGTTCTGAAGGAATATTCGGGGAGGCTTCGGCATGTCCTGGTTGATGAATATCAGGATACAAATTTAATACAGGCGGAAATTCTGGATCTGTTAGCCTCGCATCACAGAAATCTAATGGTGGTGGGAGATGATTCCCAGAGCATATATTCCTTCAGAGGGGCAAATTTCGCCAATATTATCAAGTTTTCTGATAAGTATCCCGACGCAAAGATATTCAGACTTGAGACCAACTACAGAAGCACGCCGGAGATCCTTAATCTGGCCAATATGAGCATAGTTAATAATGAAAGGCAGTTTAAAAAAAGCTTAAAAGCCGTAAGATCAGGGGGTATCAGACCGGTTCTTGCGCCGGCGGAAAATGTCATACAACAGGCTAATTTCGTTGCGCAGCGCGTACTCGAATTGATATCGGAAGATATTTCCCTCGGTGAAATTGCGGTGCTTTATCGCGCTCATTATCATTCTATGGAGCTTCAGATGGAGTTGACGAGAAGGGGAATCCCCTTTGAAATAAGGTCGGGTATCAGATTTTTCGAGCAGGCTCATATCAAGGATGTGACATCTTTTATGAGGATAATGGTGAATCCCTTTGATGAACTGGCATGGAAGAGGCTGCTTATGCTCTACAGAAATGTTGGCAAAGTCACCGCCGAGAGGATATGGAAATTTATTTCCGCTCAGGCAGACCCCCTCTCCGCCGTACTGTCTGATGATTTTCTGAAGTGTGTCAGCAAAAAGGTCGGCGCCGGTCTGGAAAAATTCAGGAAGCTGATTAAAAACCTTGTTGATTCAACAGATAGTAAAACCCCGGCGGAAATTATAGAGACTGTTTTGGGGAGCGGTTATCATGAGTATCTTCAAGAGAGGTATACGGATATCGAGTCAAGAGAGGAGGACTTGAATCAACTGGGAAATTTTTCCCGAAAGTTTAATTCCCTGGAGAATTTTTTAAGTGAGCTTGCGTTACTGACGAATATGGACGAGGACGAGGATAGAGCGGACAGGGATAAAGATAAAATTATTCTCAGCACAATTCATCAGGCCAAGGGTCTTGAATGGTCCGCGGTATTCATGATCTGGTGTTCAGATGGGATGATTCCTCTTGCACGATCGCTCAAGGAGCCGGAGGGAGAAGAGGAAGAAAGAAGACTCTTTTATGTGGCGGCCACGAGGGCAAAAGATCAATTGTATTTCTGTTATCCACTGATTGATTACAAAAGGGGTATGGGAAATACTGTTTTGAGCCCTTCCCGATTCATAGAGGAGTTGACACCCTCTTCACCCACTGCCGCAAATCGCCTTTATGATCAATGGATTGTGAATTATAGCAGTAACTTCTATGAATAACCGACTCCCCGGCAAGCTCCCGGATGGCGCGGCAATTATAAAGAGTGAATCAAAAAGTCAGACCAATATAACCTAATCCGGACAAGCCGGAAGCTCAAAGCCGGCAGTTGTTCACAGCTTGAAATTGGAAATTAGAAATTCGGGAGAAAAACATGAAGGCCAAATTTCCAATTTCTATTTTCTAATTTCAACGTTCCGTGAACGCTTACTAAATTCTTTTGCCATTTTTGCACGAATTTCACGACTAAGGGACTAACCTAACACTTTGATATTCTTGGTGGAGCTGAGGGGGATCGAACCCCTGACCTCATGACTGCCAGTCATGCGCTCTCCCAGCTGAGCTACAGCCCCACTTAGATTTTCAATTCAACTGAATTTATTTCACTAACATGTGATTTAATACAGTGTCAACACATTTTTCTTGACATTTCTTTGTCAGAAATTATAACTTCCTACTGCGCCGGAGTGGTGAAACTGGTAGACGCAGGGGACTCAAAATCCCCCGGGCCTTGCGCCCATCTCGGTTCAACTCCGAGCTCCGGCACCAGAATAAAAACAAGGGCTTACGGCTTATCAAACAACCGGACGACCCTTCCCCTTTTCCTGCTATCGGTCATTTTGTCCCGCTCCTGTCCCGCTTTTTTATTTTCTACCCATAAAAAAACCCCGGAATCTCTCCAGGGGGCGACCAAAATTAAATGCGCAAATTTGCGGATTATTATCACAAACAGAAGCTGCCAACCTGCTTAATGTTCCCAACCTCTCAGGCAAAAAAAGGCGGATGCTCTCACATTCGCCCCGGGTCATTCAGTAGGATTATTTTGTAATTAACCCCAGAAGTCTTTTTGATCTATTTGCAGCCTTCTCAGACACGCCGTCAAGGTTCCAAGCTTTACAGTGTCGCTTTTGCCATGACAACGGATTGTATAAGACTGACCTTTAGTGGTTCCTGGAATAATAGGTTTTACAAGATACCTTTCGCTTCCCTTTCCTCGTTGCGGCAACTCGATCACGCCAAACTTTTTCAAGCGGCTTATGAGTTCGCCATAACTGAGGGCTTTAGGCATAGCAATAGATTTCCTGAATAGAGAATGGATTTACCTGAAGAGAATCATCAAGACGCTTGTTTTCCACATCGCACCCCTCTTTTTGGGACATTTCCAGATATTCAGCCCAAACTTCTTTAGGTGCAGGTGAAAAAAGACAATCAAGGTTGTTGTATTCGTATGAATATTCTATATGAGCACGGCAAAGGTCTATGATATCCTTTTTTACTTCCTCCAGACTGTCTGCCGTGGTGACAACATCGAACTGAAGGCAATGGGCAAGATAGTAATCCTCTTCTTTTTTAATCAGAATATCCAGTCTGATTTCGGCTTTTTGTCCCATGTCATCCCCTATATTTTGAATTTTGACAGTTTTAG
>JAUWNZ010000152.1 GCA_030612385.1 Pseudomonadota bacterium
GTAATCACCCTCATCTCAGTCTGTCATCCTCGATTCTGATCAGTATGGTTTTCTCCCTGACAATGTCAAGTCGATCGATTTCCTTCAATGCCTTCCGGACATTTTTCTCCTGTGATTCGTGAGTTGTCACTACTATCGGCACGGCGCCGGTATGCTTCCTCCCCTTCTGAATAACGGATGCAAGGCTTATGTCGTTTTTGCCTAATATACCGGATATCCTGGAGAGCACCCCCGGATGATCAACAGCAGAAAATCTGAAATAGTAATTGGTTACGATGTCCTCCATCGACATCAATTTGATGTCTTCTGCGGCGCCTTCCCTGCGGAAACGTGAAGAAACCCTTCTCGTTATTCCTTTCAACATATTTCTTGAAATATCGACCAGATCGCCCATAACGGCGCTTGCCGAGGGTATCATCCCCGAACCCTGACCATACAGAAAGATGGAATCCGCGGCATCACAGGTAATATGAAAAGCGTTAAAATTACCATTCACACTGGCCAGGAGATGATCGAATGGGATCATGGTGGGGTGTATCCTTGCTTCGATAGCGCCTCCCCTCCGGATCGCTATGGCAAGCAACTTGATTTTATATCCCAGATCCCCGGCAAACCCTATATCCTTCTGATCTATCCCGGAAATTCCTTCCATGTAGACATCATCGAGTTTCACCCGTCCCCCGTAAGAAAGGGACAGTGTGATCGCTAACTTGTGGGCAGTATCGATCCCGTCGATATCGAAAGTTGGATCGGCCTCGGCATATCCCATATCCTGCGCCTCTTTAAGGACATCGGTAAAATTATTTCCTTCATCTGTCATCTTTGTGAGTATATAATTGGATGTCCCGTTCATGATGCCGAAAATGGATTCAATCCTGTCGGCTATAAGGCTTTCCTTCAGGGTCTTGATTACGGGAATAGCGCCCCCTACGCTCGCCTCAAAGCCTATATCCACCCCTTCTTCCTCAGCGGTCTTGAATATTTCATCCCCACAGGTTGCCAGCAGCGCCTTGTTTGCGGTGACCACATGCTTTTTGTTATGCATAGCCTTTAATATAAAGGACTTTGCGGGTTCATATCCTCCCATAAGTTCTATGACGATAGATATTTCAGGATCGTTCAGGACTTCTCCGACATCCTGTGTGAGCATATCCTTTTCAACCGATACGTCCCTCGGGGTTGTAATATCGAGATCAACTATTTTTTTAAGGACAAGCCTGGCGCCCAGACGCTCCTCCAGCAGGTGGTCGTTATTCCGGAGCAGCTTAACAACTCCTGCCCCGACGGTGCCGAAACCGATTAACCCAACATATATTTTTTTCATACTCAAATACACCTTCAAATCCGAAAATTTCAGACGGGGGACAGATTGTTATAACAGTTCATGTTCATTTGTCAAAAATAATATTAAATCTTGCGTCGCACAGCCAAACCAATTATTATAAAGAAAGGTGTTTACAAGTTCCATTATGTTTTAGGAGAGGAAATTACAGTGGACAGGAAGGTTTTTGAAAGGATAGCAGGCAGGATAGATTCTTACAGGAACGATATGACACGGTTACAGATCGGGCTGACCGCTATTCCCGCTCTGTCGCCCGATAACGGGGGAGATGGGGAACATGAAAAGGCAAAGTTCCTTGCCGGTTGTCTTCATGATCTTGGTTTCAGTGATATCAGGGAATTTAATGCTCCTGACGAGAGGGTATCGTCGGGCGTTCGCCCCAACATTATCACTACCCTGCCCGGAAAAAATCCGGAGGAAACCACCTGGATACTAACCCATACCGATGTTGTCCCCCCTGGGGAAATCGGACTCTGGGAATCAGATCCTTATAAGGGATACGTCAAAGATGGCAGGGTATATGGCAGAGGAACAGAGGATAATCAGCAGGATCTGGTGGCATCGATATTTGCCGCGAAGGCCTTCATGGATGAAGGTATTACCCCGCAAAGCAGGATAGGTCTGGCCTTTGTGGCTGATGAAGAAACCAGCAGCAAATATGGACTCGAATACCTGCTTAAGAACGAAAATGACCTCTTCAAAAAAAGTGATATTCTTGTGGTTCCCGATTTTGGCAACCAGGAGGGCACGTTGATAGAGGTGGCTGAAAAAAGCGTGCTCTGGCTTCGCTTTAAAACGACCGGAAGACAGTGTCATGCGAGCGAACCATCCCGGGGGAAAAACGCCTTTTTAGCGGCATCCAATCTTGTGGTGCGATTGAATGATCTTCATAATATCTTTGACGCATCGGATCCTGTTTACCACCCTTCGATCAGCACATTTGAACCAACCCGAAAAGATGCCAATGTGCCCAATGTCAATACGATTCCCGGAGAGGACATCTTCTATATGGACAGCAGGATTCTCCCGCAATATGAGTTGCCGGACGTAATGTCTCAGATAAGAAAAATGGCTGAAGAGATAGAAGGAAAATTTGAAGTATCCCTTGAAATCACCGTTGTTCAACAAATCCAGGCGCCCCCTCCCACATCTCAGGATGCGCCTGTTGTATTTGCTCTTAAGACAGCCATTAAAGACGTATATGGTGTTAATGCCATGCCGGCAGGAATAGGAGGCGGAACCGTTGCCTCATTCTTTCGCGGGGCGGGGTATCCGGTCGCCGTCTGGAGCAGGATAGGACAAACGCCACATCAACCTAACGAAAATTGTCTCATCTCCAATATGACTGGAAATGCAAAGGTATACGCACATCTATTTATGCAGGGGTCACAAATTTCTTGAAACCACAACCTGAAGACAGCTCAGTTAAAAAGATATCTTTCTCTGATAACAACGCGGTCAAAATACTGTTCGGGGAACATGACAAAAATATAAAGCTGATTGAAGAGTTAGAGAAAGTAAAGCTTCATATAAGAGGAAATAACGTATCGATATCCGGAGATGTTATTGGGGTGGATATTATTGAGAAACTCCTTGTCCAACTCTATGCCATCATCAAAAAAGGATACCCTGTTTATCACACCGATATAGATTATGCCCACAGGATACTCTCCTCAGACTCTTCAACAAATATTGAGGAGATATTTCTTGACACGGTTTACATTTCGTCAAAAAATAAAGCTATTACCCCCAAGAGCATTGCTCAGAAGCTCTATATAGATTCTATGAGAAGATATGATATGGTCTTCAGCATCGGTCCTGCGGGAACAGGAAAAACGTATCTCGCCATGGCCCTGGCCATAGCCTTTCTTCTTGATAAAAAGGCGCAGAGAATCGTATTAACAAGACCAGCGCTGGAGGCTGGTGAGAAACTTGGTTTTCTGCCGGGTGACCTCTCCGAAAAGGTCAATCCTTATCTCAGACCCCTGTATGACGCTCTTTACGATATGATGGATTTTGACAGGGCATCGGCCTTAATAAATAAGGGGGTAATCGAGGTTGCTCCTCTCGCCTTTATGAGGGGAAGAACCCTGAATGATTCCTTTATAATTTTAGACGAGGCTCAGAATACCACCCCGGAACAGATGAAGATGTTTCTGACCAGGCTGGGCTTCGGTTCAAAGGCAGTGATAACCGGTGACATAACCCAAACAGACCTGCCGCCCGATAAGATGTCCGGTTTAATAGAGGTTGAGGGGATACTGAAAGAAACAGAGGGAATCAAGTTTGTTTATTTTACTGAGGTTGATGTGGTAAGGCATCATCTTGTCCAGGATATCATACGCGCTTATAACCACCTGGATCGAAGCAAAAGAAAGGTTGAAGGTTGAAGGCTGAAGGAAAAACAACCTGATAGCCTACAGCCTAACACGGACAAGCCGGAAGCAAAAAACGGTTCAAGGTTCACGGTTCAGCGGTTCAATGGTTAAAAGCTATCAACCGTGAACCGTGAACCATTCTCTTGCCATTTTTGCACGAATTTCACAACTAAGGGACTAATAGCCTTCAGCCTTCAGCCTAAACAACCTAAAAATGCTTACAACTAAATTTTTTGCGAAGAAGGAGAAGAAGGATTCAGCCCGGGTCAAATTGATTCCTGAATTTGTCAGGGATGTCTTGTTCCAGAGATGGGCAATAATAATCTGTCTGAGTTTACTGTTAGCTTTACTCCTC
>JAUWNZ010000243.1 GCA_030612385.1 Pseudomonadota bacterium
TTTTTCACACAAATGATATGGCCTTTTCTTCCTTGTTTCTCCTGTCGATTACACCGATTGCGTAAGCCCGCAGCCCAAACCCTTCGATTCTTTCCAATACCTCATCCAGATCTCTCTCGGAGACAACGATCATCATTCCTATGCCCATGTTAAATACCTTGAACATTTCCATCTCATCTATATTGCCCATTTTCCGGATGATATCGAAGATGGGAGGGATATCCCAGCTCCCTTTGGTTATGGTGGCGCGGCACGGACCGGGTAGTATGCGGGGGACATTATCAATAAATCCACCGCCTGTAACGTGAATTATCCCCTTTATATTAAAGTTTTTTATTAAGTTTAATACAGGTCTTACATAGATTTTTGTGGGCAGGAGCAGTTCTGTGCCTATCCCATGATCGAGTCCCTCTATCTTATCGTCTATATTGAGCTTTCCCTCTTCAAATAAGACCTTTCTGACAAGGGAAAAACCATTGCTGTGGACGCCGCTTGCGGTTAGGCCTATTATCCTGTCCCCGACACCGATTTCTGAACCATCGATAAGCCTGTCAGCATTGACAATGCCGACGCAAAATCCCGCAAGATCATATTCATTATCATTATAAAACCCCGGCATCTCGGCGGTTTCACCACCGATAAGCGCGCAACCTGCCTCAATGCAGCCCTTTGTTATCCCCTCGACAATCTTTACGCTGTTTTCCACGCTGATTTTTCCTGTTGCAAGATAGTCTAAAAAGAAGAGTGGCTCAGCTCCCTGGACTATAATGTCATTAACACACATGGCGACAAGATCGATCCCGACGGTATCATGTCTGTCCATCATTTTGGCAATCTTCAGTTTTGTGCCTACTCCATCGGTTGCGGAAACCAGTATCGGGTCTTTAAATTTCACAGTATCAAGACGAAACAATCCTCCGAAGCCGCCTATGCCGCCCATTACTTCTCTTCGAGATGTTGTCTTCACAACAGGCCTTATTTTTTCGATAAACAGATTGGCCTTATCGATATCTACACCCGCATCCTTATAAGAAAATCCTTTTTCCATGCCATCTCCATTCAAAGTTCGTAACTATTCAGCCACCGATCTACGCGGATTATCACTGATATTTTTTCTTTTATTATCATATACAAATCTTTTGAACTCAGGTTTTCTACACACAGTCCATATCCGGTCAGGACAATATATAAGGCGTTTTCATAGACAGATTCCAGAAATTCATCACCAAGCTCACTATATACTTCATAAAAACTTCCAAGAATAATATTTGTGATTTCTTTGTATTTAAACCTATCTGTGTGAATCTGTGGCTGAATAGTTACCAAATTTCAGGTTAAATAGTCAACCACTCAACTAACTTACCACTCAATCACGAATTGATGCCGAAAGTCAATTCTTTCCTTGCCATGCCTGAAATTATCTGTTAGCAGTCTATTGAAATCATTCTATTTATTACCAACACTTTAGCCCCTTGAAAGAAATCGGACAGGATAACAAGATAAACAAGATTTTGTTTCAAGTGAACAAACTTGGGTGGGATATTACTTTAGTTGATGCATTCGTAAAAAGTCCCTCTGGGTTGTCATTTCGAGTGAAACGAGAAATCTTTATTCTGCAACCTATTGAAAAGATAAGATTTCTCCCGTTGGTCGAAATGACACATTAACGAAATCCGACTTTTTACGAGTTCATCTTAGTTATCCAGTAAATCATAAAAAAATCATCGGTTGTGCATATATAGTTTACAATCGAATGTGTTATGTTTTTTAAGTTTAATTATTGATTTTGGTGAACGGAAAGTTAAAACTAAACGCAAAATAAGGGATTTTGATAACGATTTACAGGATGAGCTTTGAGGTTTTAATCCCGAATATCCCGTTAATCCTGTCAAAAAAGTCTCTTTTTAGACGGTTGTAAATAACCGATGTTGGAGTAGAGAATGGAAGATATCAGGGAAATTTTTGAGAAAATTGAGGCCCCCTTAATTTTTTCCTCAAGGAATTCATATAAGAACCTGACACTCGTCAAAGACCTTGAGGCGCCCATGTCGGTCTTCCTCAAGAAATTGATATCTATTGATTATCCCCTTTGGGATAATCCCTCATTAGCACATGACAGCCCGGAAGGCGTGGCATACAGGGAGACATTGTCCGGTCTCCAGAAAACCTTTTCCGGTTTTGACGGCCTCACCCTTGATGAAAAAAAAGAAAGAGTTGAAAGAGCGTTCATTTTTGTAAGAGAGTTAAAAACCCTCTATCCCCGTTTATCTCAATCTCACCTGAGTAAGACACTGCCTGCGGTGGATGCCGAAAATAAATTCAGTGCCAATCCTGAGAAGCTTTCCACACCCGTTCAATATATAAAAGGGGTAGGGCCGAAGGTTGCCGATCTTTTGGGAAGAAAGGGTCTAAAGACCGTCGAGGACATGCTCTACTTTCTGCCGAGGAGATATGAAGACCGACGTTCAATAAAAAAGATATCTTCGGCACAGATCGGAAATAAGGAAACAGTAATTGGAAAGGTCACAGATACCCGGATACAACAGTACAGAAGAAAGAGGGTATTTGAGGCAGCTATCGATGACGGGTCCGGCAGGCTCACGGCCAAATGGTTTAAGGGGAATTATACCTATCTGAGGAAGATATTTAAAAAGGGCGA
>JAUWNZ010000154.1 GCA_030612385.1 Pseudomonadota bacterium
TATATCCTGCCGAATCCTGCCCTGCATCAGTTAACCTCCCGTGTCTTAAAAAACTCTATCTCCGGCCACTCTTCCATACAGTAATCGAGCTGCCATTCACTGGTCGTCAGAAAGGAGAGACAGCCTTCAGCATCTCTTGCCATGTTGGCTATATTCTTTTTCTCAAATTCAGCCATTTTTTTGTGATCATCACACCTGACCCAGCGTGCAACATTAAAATTCACAGGTTCATATATGGCATCCACACCATATTCCGCCTTGAGACGGGCCATGGTCACCTCAAACTGGAGGACACCGACCGCTCCCAGAATATAGCCTCCTCTGCCCGTAACAAGTCTGAAAACCTGGACAGCCCCCTCCTCTGCGAGCTGGAGTAATCCTTTCTGAAGGTGCTTCGCCTTTAACGGGTTATTCAGACGCACACGCCTGAAATGCTCAGGTGCAAAATTGGGGATCCCGCTGAATTTCAAAGGCTCTTTCTCGGTAAATGTATCGCCGATCTTTATGGTTCCGTGGTTATGGATACCAATAATATCTCCTGGAAATGCCTCCTCCACATTCTCCCTGTCCTGTGCCATGAAGTTTGTCGCATTAGCAAAAGTTACCTCTTTTCCGATTCTGTGGTGGACAACTCTCATTCCCCTTTTAAATTTCCCTGAACATATCCTGACAAATGCGATTCTGTCCCTGTGGGCAGGGTCCATATTTGCCTGTATTTTAAAAGCAAAGCCTGAAAACTCTTTTTCGTATGGCAAAACCTCACGAGAAACAGCCGGTCGCGCGCCTGGATGGGGTGCCAGTTCCACAAATGCATCCAGCATCTCTTTAACACCAAAATTATTAATGGCGCTTCCGAAAAAGACCGGCGTCTGGCTTCCTTTCAAAAAATGCCGGCGCTCAAACGGATCGACGGCGCCTTCAAGCAGCGCGATATCTTCCCGCAATTCATCGGCCTGTTCCCTTAAAAGTTCATCCAGAACAGGATCAGACAGATCATTAATAACAATCCCCCCCTGCCCAAGGGTTTTTCTGCCCGGTTTAAAAATATGCAGTTGTCTGTGAAAGAGATTATATACACCTTTAAAGCGCTTGCCCATACCAACAGGCCAGGAAAGCGGCGTACATTCGATCTGCAGTTTGTTCTCGATATCATCGAGGATATCGATAGGCGCCATACCTTCACGGTCAAGCTTGTTTATGAATGTAATGATCGGGGTGTTGCGCATCCTGCAGACCTCCATGAGTTTTTTGGTCTGAGGTTCCACCCCCTTTGCGCTGTCAATTACCATCAGGGCGCTGTCAACGGCAGTCAATACCCTGTATGTATCTTCCGAAAAGTCCTGGTGACCCGGTGTGTCTAACAGATTAATTTCAAAATCTCTGTAGTTAAATTTCATTACAGAAGTTGTAACTGAAATACCTCTTTCCTTTTCAATCGACATCCAGTCACTAATAGCATGTCTGGCAGCTTTTCTTGCCTTAACAGCCCCGGCCTGCTGGATCGCCCCGCCAAAGAGGAGAAGCTTTTCCGTCAGCGTGGTTTTGCCCGCATCAGGATGGCTGATAATTCCGAATGTTCGTCTCCGGTCAATCTCTTTTTGATTAAAATTAGCCATAAATTTTTCGTAACAACTCAGGTCGTAACTACTCAGGTAGATAGACTGAAGGCTGAAGACTGTTAGTAAAAGCGGGAATACGGCACACTTTGAAGCCATGTTTGATGCAAAAATCTGCTGTTTCTCTGCCAAAGTGCGGCAATCGTGTTTTTCGAGTACCTTCAGCCTTCAGCCTAAATACCTTCAGCCTAACTACGTAAGTAGTTACCTTAGGTCTTTCAAAGAGACTTTTTTGACAGGATTAACAGGATGTTCAGGATTAAAACATCAAAACTCATTATGATTTTTTATGATTTACTGGGCAGATAAAGTGAGGCTTAATATTGTTTGTTCACTTGAAACAAAATCTTGTTTAGGAACGAGGATGAAATAACTTCCCCACGTATGCATCACGGTAGGGGCAGGCCCCTGTGCCTGCCCGATTACAAATTGACCATGCAATGCTGGGCAACCACAGGGGGTTGCCCCTACGAGTACCAAAATTCCTTTATATTTATGGTTGGGGAAGTTATTTCGTTCTCGTTTCTTATCCTGTTATCCTGTCAGAATTTTTTTCAAAGGACTAACGTGTTACCAATATTTAAGTTCTAGTGGGCCGCATTCTTTTGAATAACCTTATGAACCTGAACAGTTCGGCCGTAAAGTTTTGCATTATTTAAAGAATTATGCACTTTTCCGGCTGCCTGTTTTTCAACTTCAAAAAATGAAAATTCTCTATTAAGACTGATTTCGCCTACCATGCCTGAGCCAATTCCGGTTTTATCGCAAATTAAGCGCACAATAGCACCTTCATTAATTTTATCCAGCCTGCCCACATTAATAAAAAATCTCTGGTTTTTTCCTGACCCAAGGCGTTTTTTTCTTTTTACAGGTCTGGTTTTTGCTCCGACCTCATGCCTGTTTTTGAATTCAGGCATGGCTTTAGCTCTGGTTTTAGTATTCACATTAATATCATCTGCATTATGATAATTTTGTAAAAACCGGTTAAATTCAGCCGCAACAAAACGTTTTATTAATTCTTCTTTGTCAAAATTTTCCAATGCACTGCAAACAGCAGGAAGATAGGATTCTAATTCAGCTTGATTTACATCTGTATGAACAATTTTTTCGACAAGACCTGACAATTGTTTTTCACAAATAGCTTTGCCGTCAGGTACTTTATTAAATTCAAAACATATATTAAGCCTTTTTTCCAGCATACGAATACTGTGGATTTCTTTTGAATTGACAAGTGCAATTGAAAGACCTGATTTTCCCACACGCCCTGTTCTTCCGCTTCTATGGGTATAAATTTCTACTCCATCCGGCAGATTATAATGAACTACATGAGTAATATCATCCACATCCAGACCTCTTGCCGCAACATCGGTTGCCACAAGAAGTCTGACAGAACCCCGGCGAAACTTCCGCATAACAGAATCTCTTTGAGACTGGGATAAGTCACCGTGAAGCGCTTCAGCCTGATAACCATCCTGTATCAACAACTCAGCTAAAGTCTGGGTATCTTTTCTGGTTCTGCAAAAAATTAAAGCCAGAATATCAGGTGAAAAATCTATAATCCGCTTTAATCCCAAATATTTGTTTTTTTGTTGAATTGTATGACATATATGCTTGATATTTTTCGGGCCTTGGAGTTTGCTGCTTAACAGCACTTCTACCGGATCAGTCAGATAATCGCGGGCGATAGCAGCAACTCCCTGGGGCATGGTTGCAGAAAAAAGCCAGATTTTTCTATGATCCGGCATTTTTTTTAAGATATTATCAATATCTTCTTTAAATCCCATATTAAGCATTTCATCAGCTTCATCCAAAATTGTATATGAAACCTTCGACAGATCGGCAGTTTTGCGGTTAATCATATCAATAAGCCTGCCTGGAGTAGCTACAATAATTTGAGGCTTGCTCTTAAGCTGTTTAATCTGGGTTGAAATGCTGGCTCCGCCATATATCGCGACAATTTTAATTTTGTTCATATATCTGGCAAATTGTTTTAGATCATCTGTAATTTGAAGACATAATTCACGGGTCGGGCATATCACGATCCCCTGAGTATTGAATTTATTTGTATCAATCAGTTGAAGAAGCGGCAGACCAAAGGCTCCCGTTTTTCCGGTTCCCGTCTGGGCAAGTCCTACAAAATCCTTTTCACCTGAAAGAAGTACAGGCATTGCTTTTTGTTGAATTGGCATAGGAGACTGAAAGCCCAGACTCTCAGTTGCCCTGACCAGTTCGTCCCTAAGTCCTAATAGTTTAAAGCTCATTAAGTTCATTCCCTCAAAAAAATATTCGGAAACAGATAAATTTACTGCTCCCGAATGCTGTTATACATAAAAAAAGCTGCTCAGACGAATCTGAACAGCCTTCAGACCAGTTTCGCTACCGTTTATAACCTTATCAACAACAATTATCAACCTTTTTATT
>JAUWNZ010000185.1 GCA_030612385.1 Pseudomonadota bacterium
CTCAATGAAAAAATACCAGAGGATATGGAAAAACATGCCGTTGATCGCTACCTTGACTTCCCGCGTTATCTGGGAGCCGATACAACTCGAAAGGAGTTTTTGATCCCAATACAGAAGGAAAATAGAGACAGGGTTGAAAGGTTCCTGAAGAAATATAATGTTGACATAGCTGAGAGATTTATGGCAGTAAATCCTGTAGCGCTCTGGGAAACGAAACTGTGGGAAGATGCGAAATTTGCAGGATTGTGTGACAGGATTACAGAAGAGTTGAAGGTAAAGATCATATTCACGGGAGGCAGTCCTTCCGGAATAATCGAACATATTCAATCATTGATGGTTTCTCCTTCCGTCAATCTTGGAGGACAGACAACTCTCAAGGATCTGGCGTACTTATATAAATCGGCATCGCTTGTGATCACGCCTGATTCAGGACCCATGCATATAGCGGCGGCCGTGGGGACTCCTGTAGTGGCGCTTTTCGGTCCCACCGATCCTTCCCGAACAGGGCCTTACGGAGAGGGGCATGTGGTGGTGCGCAAAGAGATGCCCTGCAGCCCCTGTTTTCTAAAAAAGTGCGGCTCCAACAGATGCATGAAAGAGATTACCATCGGGGAGGTCTTCCTGGAGGTGAAACAGAGGTTTCAGAAGGTTGTTTAGGCTGAAGGCTGTTAGTTCGTATCAGCTCAATAAATAGGGGCACATCCAGACACGTAGCCGCCTCCATCTTCTGGAAGCGGGGTTTGGCATAGAGGTTACGCCTTTGAGCTTTGCACAGCCCCCTGTAGCGGAGACCTTCAGGTCTCCATATTCACGTAACACAGACTGAAGCACATGGAAGGCTGAAGCCTTCCGCTACATGCTTCTGCCATATGCCTTCCGCTATTCATTGAGCTGATACGTTAGTTCCTTAGTTGTGAAATTCGTGCCAAAATGGCAAAAGAATTCGATACGTCCACGAATTACACTAAGTTACACGAAATATAAAAATACATTTTGTTTGTTTATTCGTGAAATTCGTGAAATTCGTGGATAGGTTTTTAGCTCTTCCGGCTTATCCGGGATAGGTAGGGGAGGTCTTAATTTAAATGATGAACTCCAATTCCATGAAGTTAACTATTCTTTTAGCGATACCTGTAATAATTCTCCTCCTCAGTGTCCGGGTATACGCGGACGGAGATGTTCCTGAGGCAGCCCGCTCCAATGATCGCATATTTACAGAATCCGGTATCATCACCGGTTTTGGGACCAGTAACATTTCGGAGGGTGACTATCAACCTATCCTTCTAATCTGGCATCTGGGTGTTGATCTGAAAAGCTTCTTTACGGTATTAGAGAAACACCGTGGCAGCCTCTCATTTTATCTCGAACCACAGATAAATCCCGTGGTAAATCCTGAGTCGGACATTGAATGCGGAATAGGTCTGGGATTTAAATACATGTATCCCTTCGCGGACAAATTTTCTATTTATATAATGGGAGGCATTGGCCCCCATTACATCTCTGTGGTAACAAGGGATCAGGCCAACAGATTTATATTTTCCGATACCGCAGGCGCCGGCCTCTATTACTTCATTACAGAAGACTCCGCAATCAATTTAGGATACAGATTCCGCCATATGTCCAACGCCGGTTTTGAGTATCCCAACGCCGGCATCGAGACCCATTTTGGGACAATCGGGTATTCAATATTTTTTTAAGGAGGAATAAACGTGTCTATAAATAAAGAGCTGCTGGACATCTTAGCCTGCCCAAAATGCAAAGGAAATATCTATCTCAACAAAACGGAAGACGGGCTTATCTGCGACAGATGCAGGCTGCTGTACGAAATCAGAGACGGCATCCCCGTTATGTTAATCGATGAGGCGAAAAGGTTAGGCTAACATACTAAGATGACTTTCAGGTAACCGATGCAAAATCGTATTTATGGTACGATGCAATGACGAAGGATGCGGCACAACGCGGAAGTGGGACTTTTTATGAAGCCGTCAATTTTCTGCAGTAAAATAATCCGAGATTACTCCCATAAAGGGGTTATATTTTATTGCATAGTGACTGGTCTCCTCTTTTACGAAATCCCTGGAAATCTCCCTGTCACTCTCATAAAGAGAGTCTGCGCTCTCTTCCCATGACCGTGAGTCCAACGCCAGGATCTCTTCCACTTTTTTTCTATAAAATCCGGCTGAGGGAAGGTCTGAACAGGCGTTTACAAACCAGGGCATAAGACGCCCCACCTTTTTAAGAAAGAGATTATGTTTCTCTCCGAAATCGAGGCAGGAACCATCTGTAAAGTTTGCCAGGCAGCTCATCTTTTCATAGTCGATGTATCCACCTCCGGCGCTCAATTCATAAGCCCTGGTGCCCGGGAAAGGGAAAAAAAACGTCCAGCGGAAGCGGCCCGGTCCGGCTTCCCCCATCAATCTGATGGTGTCCATTACGTCTTCACGGGTCTCCCCTGGCAGACCGATCATTAAAAAGACTGAGGTGTGCAGGTCAAACCGGTGAGCGGTTTTTATTGTTTCGATAATCTTTTCATTTTTCATATGACGATTGAGAATACGACTGCGAATCCGCTCACTTCCGCTCTCCACTCCAAGTTTGACAATTTTGCAGTTGGCATCACGCAGGCTGCGCGCCCGCTCCTCATCAAAAAAGTCCACATGGGCGTTTACCACAAAAGGAATCGAAGAGATTCTTTTATAAGCTGCGCAGAATTCCTTTATATACTCTTTGCGAAAGGTAAAAAGATCATCGTCAAAGATGAACATCTTTATGTTTCGATAATTATCAAGAAGATACTCGATCTCAGAGATCATCTGTTTTACATCGAAGTGTCTGATATAATTAAGTTCTTTAAAACTGCAATTGAGATCCTTTCGATATTGTTTTACCATTTCATGATTGAAGCAGTAGGTGCAGGAGAAAGGACATCCACGGGAGGCCATCAACCCCACCCACCCATTTTTGGCGTCGATAATTTTCTGGAAATCGAAGATATCGTAATCTTTAAAAGGCAGTTTTTTGAGATCCGGCAGAGGTCTTACAGGATTAATCCGCATCGCTCCATTTTGATTCAGCCCCAGATTTCTCAGTTCTGCAACACCTTCTTTCCTTGCCATTTTTTCCACAAATTCGAGAAAGGCCGTCTCCGCTTCTCCACGAAAGATATAGTCGAACAAACCGGTCTGCAAGACATCTTCTCCCGCAACTGTGGCGTGGATCCCGCCACAGACCAGGGGAACAGAAGTTGCTTCACGCGCCCATGCGGCTAACTCCCTGGTATATGGCCATTGATTGGTAACGACTGAAAAGCCGATCAGATCAGGGGATATCTCTTTTACCCTGCTGATAAATTCTTCTCTCGAAGGTAAAGGCGCTATATCTTCACAAAGCTGCCATAAATCTACAGTGTGTCCGGCTTCTTTGAGCACTGCGGACATATGGGCAAGGCCATACTGGAATCCTAATTGTGAACCGGCGTTTGGATATATAAAAAGTATCTTCATGTTAAAGGTTCAAGGAACGTTGAAATTAGAAATTAGAAATTGGAAATTTGGCTTTCATGCTTTTGTACTGTCAACTCGTAAACTCGTTTCATCC